>DXBL01000240.1 GCA_019116555.1 Candidatus Pseudomonas excrementavium | reverse complement strand
TCGATGGCCACCACCGCGCCCCGACGGTTGCCCAGCGCCTCTTCCGCCACGGCCTGCAGATCACTGTCCAGATGCAGGGTCATATCGCTGCCGGATACCGGTTCGGTGCGGCTGAGCACGCGCAGGACGCGGCCGCGTGCGTTGGTTTCCACCTCTTCGTAGCCTACCGTACCGTGCAGCAGGTCTTCGTAGAAACGCTCAACCCCGGTCTTGCCGATATAGTGCGTGCCGGCATAGGCCACCGGGTCGATACGCTCCTGTTCCCGTTCGTTGATCCGCCCGACATAGCCGACGGAATGGGCGAAATGTTCGGCTTGCGGATAATGCCGCACAAAACTGGCCTGCACATCGATGCCCGGCAACCGGAACTGGTTCACCGCGATACGGGCGATCTGCTCTTCGGTCAGGTTGAACATCACCGGCACCGCTTCGAAGGGGCGGCGAGCCTGCTGCAGGCGGCGGCGCAACTGTTCGATATCCTCGTCCTGCAGCTCCAGCAGATCGCGCAACAGCTCGATGGTGGCGTCCAGGTCAGTGGTTCGCTCGCGGGTGATACTCAGGCTGAAACTGGGACGATTCTCGGCCAGCACCACGCCATTGCGATCATGGATGCGGCCCCGCGCCGGCGGGATCGGCTGCACGTGGACACGGTTGTTCTCGGACAGGGTGGAGTGATGCTCGTACTGTACAACTTGCAGCCAGTACATGCGTGCCAGCAGGCCGAAGGTCAACAATAGGATGAACAGCACCGCCAGAATGATCCTGCGTTGCACTATCCCCGCGTCGTTGAGGTGGTCCTTGATGCGAATCGGCTTGGCCATGAATCACTTGTGGTATGGGTGGCGGTTCAGGATGGTCCAGGCGCGATACAGCTGTTCGGCGAGCAGGATACGTACCAGCGGATGGGGCAGGGTCAGCGGTGACAATGACCAGCGCTGGTCACTGCGGGCGGCAACCTCGCTGGCCAGGCCTTCCGGGCCGCCGACCATGAGGTTGACCGTACGCGCGTCCAGCCGCCAGCTTTCCAACTGCTCGGCCAGCGCCTCGGTGGACCAGGGCCGACCTTCGACCTCGAGCGTGACGATTCGTTCGCCAGGCTGGATGGCCGCCAGCATCTGCTCGCCTTCGCGACGCATCAGCCGGGCGACATCCGCATTCTTGCCACGGGTAGCCAGCGGAATCTCCACCAGCTCCAGTGGCAGGTCAGGCGGCATGCGCTTGGCATACTCCTGATAACCCTGTTCCACCCAGCGCGGCATGCGCGATGCCACGCTGATCAGGCGAATACGCAAGAAGCCTTACTCCGCGGTCGGTTGCTGCTGTGCCCGACGGGACTCGGCACTTTCCCAGAGTCGCTCCAGATCATAGAACTGCCGGGTGGCCGGCTGCATGATGTGCACCACGATATCACCCAGGTCCACCAGTACCCACTCGCCGGAATCCTTGCCTTCCACGCCCAGCGGACGCGCGCCCGCCGCCTTGGCCTTTTCGATGACGTTATCGGCCAATGCGCTCACCTGACGGTTGGAGTTACCGCTGGCGATAATCATGTAATCGGTAACGCTGGTCAGCTCATGCACATCAATGCGCACCACGTCCTTGGCCTTGAGCTCGTCCAGCGCCTCTTCTACTGCCTTGATCAGATCATCAATCTGCATAATGGTGTTCAATTCCTCAATCAGGGCTGGTACAGCCCATTGGTTTCAATATAGCCAAGCACCGAATCGGGTAACAGAAATCGCGGAGAGCGCCCTGCCTGGATCAGTGAGCGGATATGGGTGGCCGATATGGCCAGTGGTGTCTGCGCCAGGCAGAGAATCTCGCCATGGGTCGCCTGCATGGTCGATGGATCGCCCACGCTGCGTGCCGCCAGCAGATCCTTGAGTACTTCCGGCAGTTCCTGGTCCTGCTCCGGACGCTGCAGCACGACCAGACTGGCGAGTTGCAGCAGGTCTTCCCAGCGGTGCCAGCCGGGCAGACCGCTGAAGGCATCCCAGCCGACGATCAGGAACAGGGTGGCATTGTCGCCCAATTCGGTACGCAGTGACTCCAGCGTCTCGACCGTATACGAGGGGCGGTCGCGCTGCAGTTCGCAGTCATCGACCAGCAGACTGTCATCCGTCGCCGTCGCCAGGCGCACCATTTCCAGCCGCTGCGGCGCGCTGGCACCGGGAATATCCCGATGCGGCGGCGTGGCGTTGGGGATCAGCCGCAGCTCATCCAGCGCCAGGTATTCACGAACCTCCACGGCGCTGCGCAAGTGTCCGAAGTGAATCGGATCGAAGG
The DNA here is from genome assembly GCA_019116555.1 of Candidatus Pseudomonas excrementavium. Lineage (GTDB taxonomy): Bacteria > Pseudomonadota > Gammaproteobacteria > Pseudomonadales > Pseudomonadaceae > Halopseudomonas > Halopseudomonas excrementavium. Next base: position 3,259 of record DXBL01000240.1, on the reverse strand, counting down.
TACCGCCCAGAACACCGACGCGTAATGTCACTTACGAATATGCCCATCGCCAAAGACGACGTACTTCTCGCTGGTCAGCCCTTCCAGGCCCACCGGACCACGGGCATGCAGCTTGTCGGTGGAAATACCGATCTCGGCGCCCAGGCCGTACTCGAAGCCATCGGCGAAACGGGTCGAGGCATTGACCATCACCGAGCTGGAATCCACTTCGCCGAGGAAGCGCCGGGCACGGGTGAAGTCTTCGGTGATGATCGACTCGGTATGCTGCGAGCTGTAGCGGTTGATGTGGTCCATCGCCTCGTCCATGTCCGTCACTACCCGAATCGACAGGACCGGCGCCAGGTATTCGGTGGCCCAATCCTCTTCGGTAGCGGCGACGGCCTGGGGCAGGATGGCGCAGGCCTGCGCACAACCACGCAACTCCACTCCCTTCTCGGCGTACAGCGCCGCCATGCGTGGCAGAAAGTCTGCGGAGACGCCCTGATGCACCAGCAAGGTCTCCATGGCGTTGCATACGCCGTAGCGGTGAGTCTTGGCGTTCAGCGCGATGGCTTCGGCCTTGTCCAGATCAGCGCGGTCATCCACATAGACGTGGCAGATGCCATCCAGGTGCTTGATCACCGGCACCCGGGCATCGCGGCTGATGCGTTCGATCAGGCCCTTGCCGCCACGCGGGACGATCACGTCCACGTATTCCGGCATGGTGATCAGCGCGCCCACCGCAGCGCGGTCGGTGGTTTCCACCACCTGCACCACTTCCTGGGGCAGGCCGGCCGCATCCAGCCCCTGGCGGATGCACTGGGCAATCGCCCGGTTCGAATGAATGGACTCCGAACCGCCGCGCAGGATGCAGGCGTTGCCGGATTTCAGGCACAGGCTGGCGGCCTCCACGGTCACGTTGGGTCGGGATTCATAGATGATGCCGATCACGCCCAGCGGCACACGCATGCGACCGACCTGGATGCCCGACGGCAGGTACTTCATGTCACGGATCGCACCGATCGGGTCGGCCAGCGCCGCAACCTGGCGCAGCCCTTCGACCATATTGGCGATACCGGCCGGCGTCAGCGCCAGCCGATCCAGCATGGCATCGTCCAGCCCGTTGTCGCGCCCGGCCTGCAGATCCAGCCCGTTGGCTTCGATCAGACTCGCCTCGGCGGCTTCAATGGCCTCGGCGGTGGCCAGCAGAGCCTTGTTCTTGACCGCCGTGGTGGCCCGGGCGATCACGCGCGAAGCCTGCCGCGCCTGGCGTCCCAGCACGGACATGTATTCGGTTACCTGATCAGCGCTCATCTGTTCACCATCCTGCAGCCAAAACGAAAACCAGCATTATACCGGTGCCTCCAGACGCTGGACAGGGCGAACCTGCTATCATCGCTGTTATGTCTGCGACCAATTCTTTCCATCAAGCAATAAGCCCTCTGCCACGGGCCTTTTTTCAGCGTGACAGCCGCGAACTGGCGGTGCATCTGCTGGGCAAGGTCATCCGCCACTATCACCAGGGCCACTGGCTGTCGGCGCGTATCATCGAGACCGAAGCCTACCTGCGCGAGGAAAAAGGCAGCCACGCTTCACTGGGCCTGACGCCCTCGCGGCGCGCCCTGTTCATGGACGCAGGCACCTTGTACATGTACTACGCCCGCGGCGGCGACTCACTGAACATCAGCGCCGCCGGCGAAGGTGATGGGGTGCTGATCAAGTCCGGCTACCCGGTGGTGGACGACATCAGCGGCCCGGACAGCCTGGCGCTGATGCAGGAACTCAACCCCGCCGCCAGCGGCCAGGTGCGCCCCACCACCAAACTGTGCAATGGCCAGACCCTGCTGTGCCGCTCGCTGCACCTCAAGGTGCCAGTATGGAATGCGCAGGTACCCGACCCGGACCTGCTGGTCATCGATGACGATGGCTACCGACCGCACCAGATCATCCAGACCACCCGGCTGGGCATCCCACTGGGCCGGGACGAGCACCTGCCCTACCGTTTCGTTGACAGCGCCTATGCTCCCTGGTGCACCCGCAACCCGTTGGGACGTACGCGGCAGGAAGGCCGCGATTACCAACTGATCGATAATGTGTCCGAATGGAAAGCCTGCTGAGCGGAGAGCTCATCGCCTGGCTGGGTACCCATACCCGTTGGCTCGGGCTGGCCATCTTTCTCATTGCCCTGATCGAATCCCTGGCGGTGGCCGGTCTGGTGGTACCGGGAGTCGTGTTGCTGTTCGCCGCCACTGCCCTCGCCGGCGGCGGTGACCTGAGCATCATCGGCGCTCTGGCCTGGGCCTTTTCCGGCGCGGTCTGCGGTGACCTGCTGAGCTTCGCCCTGGGCCGCTGGTTCCATCAGGATATCCGCCGACTGCGAATTTTCGCCCGCCATCCGCAATGGATCGACCGCGGCGAGAGCTTCTTCCGCCGCTACGGCATCTACAGCATCGTGCTGGGGCGCTTTATCGGCCCGATCCGTCCCATCATCCCGATGGTCGCCGGCATGTTCGACATGCCCGTCTGGCGCTTTCTGCTGGTCAACATCCTGTCGGCCCTGGCCTGGGCTCCAGTGTATGTGTTGCCCGGCTATCTGGCCGGCAGCGCCGTGCGCTGGCCAGTGCCGGAATCCTTCTGGCATGAGGCGGGGTTGCTGGCTGGCGGGCTGGCCCTGATTGGCCTGGCGCTGCTGCTGCTACTGCGCACCCAGCAGCGCTGGAGCAGCCTGGCCGGCGCAGGGCTCTGTCTGCTGGCCATGCTCTGCCTGCCGCTGGCGACACCTTGGCTGACCGTGGTCTACGGCACCCTTGCCGAATGGCTGGTCAATACCGACTGGCCGCGCCTGTTAGCCGTGCGCCTGACCCTGCAACCGCTGACCGGTGAAGCTTTTCTGTGGCTGCTCTACCTGCCGGCGCTCGGGTTGCTGACCATACTGCGCCACGGCTGGCAACTGCTGTTCCTGATGATGTGCGCCATGCTCTGCCTGGCCCTGGGCCTGCTACCCGGGGCGCACTCCACCCTGCTGGCACTGCAACTGTCCCTGCTCCTCGGCGTGGTCCTGCTGGGCAACCGGCATCTATCGTTCTGGCTGCGCCTGAGCTGGACCTTCTACGCCAGCCCCATCTGCGCCCTGCTGATCACCGCCTGGCTGGTACTGCCCATGGCAACCCCCATGATATTAGGCAGCATGCTGCAGTCTGCCGCCGCGGTGCTGCTGGCCATCTGGCTGGTGGAGCGCGGCGGGCCACTGCCTCCCCTGCCACGCCACTGGTCCATCCTC
>DXBL01000001.1 GCA_019116555.1 Candidatus Pseudomonas excrementavium | reverse complement strand
TTGGCCACCCGTCCAGCCTGTGCCAGCGGGTACTTGAGCGTCTGGATGCGCTGCTCAGCGAAACCGATGACCAGGGCCGCATGCTGTCCTATGGCAAGGTGGCCGGCGTGGCCGTGGTCGGCAACGAGGACGGTGCCCATCACATCGTGGCGCAGGTCTATCAGGGGCTGAATGATGTCGGCTTCACCCTGCCCGCCAATAGCTGTACCTACTGGGTTGGCGAGGCGATGGGTTCGACCGATTTCAAGGATCTGCCATCAACGCCCGAGAAGGTGGTGCAGACCACCCAGGTGCTGGCGCAGAATTGCGTGCATCTGGCCGGGCTGCTGAAACAGCAGCAATACCCTGCGCAAAAATGATGAGCCGCTGGATCAGCGGCTCATCGGGCGAGGTCAGTTGCCGGCGCGGCGCAGCGCCTGGGGTGAGAAGTCCCGCGGCGACATCTCATAATTGAAATCGTACATCGGCTCGTTGTTATCCAGGCCGTCGACGAAATAGTTGCCGGTTTTCAGATAATAGAGGGTTTCCATGGTGCTGTTGAACATCGGCAGCTCGTAGTAGCTGATCGGGTGGCTTTCCTGCAGGCCAACCAGTTCCCCCTTGTCGTCACGCAGGTCCACCGCCAGGATCTGCCAGCTGTCCTCATCCAGATAGAAGCGCCGCGTGTGATACGGGTGGGAATAGCCGGTCCGCAGGTTGGCTTCCACGACCCAGACGCGATGCAGTTCGTAGCGCAGCAGCTCGGGATTCAGGGTCTTGGGCAGCACGATGCGGTCGTAGTCGATGCCCTGCTGGTGCACCGCGTAGCTGTTGTAGGGCACCAGCATTTCCTGCTTGCCGACCAATGACCATTCATAACGATCCGGCGCCCCATTGTAGGAGTCCACTACATCGGCGGTAGCCAGACCGCTGGTATCCGGCTGCACCGAATCGTAGGCCAGCGATGGCAGGCGGCGGACGCGACGGTCGCTCGGGCTGTAGCGCCAGGCCCGGCGCGTGGTCAAGACCTGGTCCAGTGGGTCCTGCACCACCAGCGAGGTACCGGACAGCTTGGCCGGCGCCGTCACCTGGTAGCGGTAATACAGCAGGGTGTTGTCCATTTCCTCAAGCGTCATGCCCTCGCGGTTGTAGACATAGAAGATATAGCGGTCACGCTTGATCAGGTTGCTGCGACCATTGATCACCACCGCCTGATTGTTGATGAAATGGTTCTGTTCACCCTTGTAGTGCAGGATGTGGTTCCAGATGACTTCCATGCCATCCTGCGGAATCGGGAATGGTATGCCCGCCACGGCGCCGGATACCCCATTACCGTTGGAGATCAACTCGGCACGTTCGGCGTTGGCCCGGGTGGCATCGTAGATACGCTGCGGTGCGGCGGCGCTGCGCCGGGTCGGATAGACCTGCAGATAATAGTCGGGATTACGCTCCAGCAGATCGGCCAGGCCAGCCGGCAGCAGCTCCCGGTGCTGGGTCAGATCGGCACCGTCGACGCGGTATAGCATGGCGTCACTGGCAAAGGGGTCGGGATGGTGCATGCCCGGCTGGTAGTGCGCTGGCGGCTGCACGCCGCCGGTCCAGGCGGGAATGGTACCGGCGGCATTGCCGGCCCGCTCGGCACCCAATGGGGTCAGGTCGGCCCCCAGACGTGCTGCCTGTGCGGGGTCCACCTTGGCCTGAACCTGGCACGCCAAAGCGACCAGCATGACAACGCCGAACTTCCTGTACATGCACAACTCCTTGAGCGATCGACTTGCTGACTGGCGCCATAGCCGACCGATAATCCGATTGAGTCAAAAACGTCAAAATCGCGGGATTGTAACGCGAAACGCCGAGCCCGCTCCACTCCGCTACAAAATGACACAGTTCCCGTCCAGCAACTCATGCCGTTACGCTTGCAGCCCCGCCTGCCACTGGCGATGCTATGGGCATGGATACCTATATCGATACCCACACCCATCTGGACTTCGCCGACTTCGACGGTGATCGCCAAGCAGTGCTTGCCGACAGCGACCGCTTGGGCGTGCGGCGCCTGCTGGTCATGGGCGTGACCCGCAGCAACTGGGATACGCTCTGGACTCTGGTGGAGAGTGATCCGCGACTGTACGCCGCCTTCGGCCTGCATCCGGTGTTCCTCAATGAACACCAGCCGGAGGATCTGCAACATCTGCGTGACCGCCTGGAACGGCACGCGGGCGATCCGCGCTGCTGCGCGGTCGGCGAGTTCGGCCTGGACTACTACATCGAAGAGCCAGACCGGGAGCGCCAGCAGCAACTGTTCGAGGCCCAGTTGCAGATCGCCGCGGATGTCGACCTGCCGGTGCTACTGCATGTGCGCCGCGCCCACGCCCCGGTGGTCGCCGCGCTGAAGCGCTACCAGCTGCGCCGGGCCGGCATCATCCATGCCTTCTCCGGCAGCTATGAAGAGGCCCGCGAATACATCCGCCTGGGCTTCAAGCTGGGCATGGGTGGAGCCGCCACCTGGCCACAGGCCAAGCGCATGCACCGGGTCATCGCGCAGCTGCCAGCCGAGAGCCTGGTGCTGGAAACCGACTGCCCCGACATGGCTCCGGCGTTCCGGCCCTACCAGCGCAACAGTCCGCAGAACCTGCCACAGATCTGCGCCCGCCTGGCCGCGCTACGTGGCGAAACCGCTCAGCAGTTCGCCCGCCAATGCCTGCATAATACCTGTGAATTGTTCGGCTGGTCTGCCACTGCCGTGTCGTGAATCCGCGACTCTGGTAGAGTCGGACCATCGAATCGAAGTCACTGCAAGGAGACAGGATGCCACTGGGCATAGCACTGCTGCTGATCTGGCTGGTACTGCTGGTACGCTTTCCGCGCATCCTGTTGCCGGCGAGCGGGATCATTGTCGCCCTGACCCTGGTGCTGGCAGCCGGCGTCGGCATCTGGCAATGGCAGGACGGCAAGAATGTCGAGCGCCTGGACATCAGCATCCGGCATATGCCCGAGGCCTGCGATTTCGGCAAACCGCTGCAGGTGCGCATCCACAACCACGCTGACCGCACCGCCAGCCATATCAGCTGGCGGCTGCTGGCCCGTCAACCCGGCTACAATACCAATCTGCTGGACACCGGTGTGACCGAAAGCATCTACCAGACCAGTCAGCCGCTGGCCGCCGGCGAGCAATGGCAGCAGTGCTACAGCGTGCCGCGGCTGCGCAGCGGCTACCGGCCGGCGGACCTGGAATACCAGGCCGACAAGGTGCGAGCCGATTTCACCAAGACCGAATAAACACAAGAACAAGGGATGATCATGAGCCAACCCGTTGCATTGATTACCGGCTGCTCCAGCGGCATCGGCCAGGCACTGGCCCACATTTGTCTGGATGAGGGCTATGCGGTGTTCGCCGCCGCGCGCAACCCTGCCACCCTGGCGCCGTTGACTAGCCGGGGCGCCACCGCGGTGACTCTGGATGTGAACGATGCCGCGCAGATCGCCGCCTGCCGCGAGCGACTGCACAGCGAAGCCGGCCGGCTGGATCTGCTGGTCAACAACGCCGGCTACGGCGCCATGGGCCCGATACTGGACGCCGATCACGAAACGCTGCTGCGGCAGTTCGATACCAACGTCTTCGCCCCAGTGCAGCTGGTGCGCGCTACCGCCGACCTGCTGCGTGACAGCCGCGGCCTGATCGTCAATATCGGCAGCGTATCCGGCGTGACCACCACCCCGTTCTCTGGCGTGTACTGCGCCTCCAAGGCCGCCCTGCATGCATTGTCCGAGGCCATGCGCATGGAACTGGCGCCCTTCGGTATCGAGGTGCTGACGGTACAACCCGGCGCCATCGCCTCGGATTTCGGCAACAATGCCACGGCGGCCATTACGCTGGCCGAAGGGTCCTGGTTCAAGCCCTGGGAAAGGGCTGTGCAGGCGCGGGCGAATGCCTCGCAGAAGGCCAGCTCCACCTCGGCGCGGGAGTTTGCCGTGGAGCTGATGGGCTACATCAAGAATCCGCTGCGCCCGGAAACCGCGGTGATTGGCTCCGGCAGTCGCAATATGCTGCGCTTGAAGCGCTGGCTGCCGGCCTCGGTGCGCGAGGCGCAGATGCGCAAGCGTTTCAAGCTGGATCGCAATCCCAGCTAGGGCTGCGGCAAACCACCGAAACATTTTAGCGCTGGCGACCGTCGTCCATGTTTGGCACTATCGCTCGACTATCTATTCTGGAGACCTGCCCATGCGCTGGCTGTTACCCCTTTTCACCGTATTTCTGATGGTCGGCCTGACCGTCCCCGATGCCGAGGCCCGGCGCATGGGTGGCGGCAAGAGCTTCGGCGCTGCGCCGATGCACAAGAGCCAGCCGGCCCAGCGTCAGCAGGCACCACAGCAGCAGGCCAACCCGCGCAACCAGCAGCAGAATCCGGCGGCCACCTCCGGCGCCAGCCGCTGGCTCGGCCCGCTGGCCGGTATCGCCGCTGGCGGTCTGCTGGCCTCCATGCTGTTCGGTGATGGCTTCCAGGGTCTGCAGCTGTTCGACATCCTGATCTTCGGTCTGATCGCCTTCGTGCTGTTCAAGCTGTTCTCCCGCCGCAACGCGCCGGCCATGCAGCGCCAGCCGCATCCGGCCGGTGGACCTGTCGCACA
>DXBL01000239.1 GCA_019116555.1 Candidatus Pseudomonas excrementavium | reverse complement strand
GATGTCCAGCTCCAGTCCTGCCGCCGGCAGGTCACTGTCATCGGTGCGCCCATCACCGTCGGTGTCCAGCACCTGGCGGGTCGGCATGCCGCCGGTACTCAGGTCGACCGCCATCAGCCAGCCACCCGCCTGGGTCATGCAGGGATCATGGGTGCCGCTCTTGATGAAACCGGTGGTGAACAACACTCGCGCGTTCTTGATGACAAAGTCACGGGTGACCCGCTCCCATTCAGCCTGGCCGTTGTAGATCAGCGGCAAGTACCAGCCGTAGCGCGAACCCCAGCCCACCGCATGGCGACTGACCGTGCGCACGGCCTGGCCGCTGGTGGGGTCGGTAGAGGTGCTGTCGATCTGCTGTTGCTGCAACAGCGCCGGGGTCAGGCCGCCGCTCGGGACGGTCGGCGTATCGAGCACCGCATAGAACGCCTGGGCAGTGGTGTCGGTCAGATCGGCGGCTTGCATGAAGGCGCCGGTGCCGAACAGGACCAGATCAGCCCCGCCGATCATGCCAGGGTGCAGCTGCGGCTGTACCGTGATCGGTTGGCCCGCCGCTGCGGTGAACAAAGGGGTGCCATTGTGAGCCACCGCCCAGTTGGCCGGATCTGCATCACTCAGATCGAACTTCCACAGCTGGCCCTGCAGATCGCCGGCGAAGGCCGCACGGATCTCACCGGCCGCATCGAACTGCAACGCCGGCGCGGACAACCCGTTGTCCTGAGTCGAGCCGGCGCGGGCGGATACATCCAGCTGCTTGAGCAGATCGCCGGTGAGCAGATCGAAAATCAGCAGCGCCCCGTTCCCCGCCGCACTGCCGTAACCATTACCGGTGATCAGCACGCTGCGACCATGCAACTGAGCCACCACTGGCCGACCATAGATATGCCCGATGGCTGCCGTCTGGCTGGCGTCGGTTTCCCAGAGTGCGCCACGTGCGCCGCTGCCCTGGGCGGCATCGAACAGGCGGATGACGAACAACCCCTTGCCACCGGCACCCAGACCACTGGCGGCAAGAGTGGTCCAATGGGAGCCGAGCCTGGCATCGGCCACCACGATTCGCCCGTCCACCCCCGACCGGTGGTGATTGCCGGCGCCATAATCGCTGCGGGCACGGGTGCCCAGGGTGCCATGCAGGGCCGCCGGCAGATAGGAATACAGATGTGCACCGCTGGTGTCGAAGAGGCGCAGGAAACCATCATTGGCGCCCAGCACCAGGGCCTCGGGCATGCGATTGCGCCGGTCCTGCAGGTAGCCACGATAATCGGCACTGTGATCGCGTAATGCATGGTGACCCGCGCCGACCAGCACCGGCGCCGAGTTGATGATATCGCCCAACAATCGGCTGCGCGGTCGCAGATCGGCATCGGCACCGCCTCTCGTCCAATTCAGCAAACGCTGGGCAGCATTGTTGCCGGTCAGGCCCGCCAGCGCCGCCTCGGCGTCCAGCAATGCCTGCTGTGCAGCGGACAATGCGGTCCAGGTATTGGTGCCCAGCGCCACCGGGCCTGCCGGTGAGCTGCCCTGCGCATTGCGCCAGGTCTGAAAAGCACCGGACAGCGTGCCGGGCATGAAGGTCTGGTCGGTGGACCACAGCAAGGTATCCGGTTCGCCCGTAGCGTTCATGCTGTAGGCCTGCAGGCTGCCACTCCAGTCCTGCGGATCGAACCGGGCCTGATAGTAACGGCTGACACCGGCGCTGAGCTGCTGACTGTCAGTGACCGCGCCCCCGCCGGAACCCGCCGAGGCGATGATTTCCTGCAGCGCGCTGCTGAGCGCATCCTTGAGCTGCTGGCGATTGGTGGCAGTGAAGTAGCGACCGTTACCTGCGGTGGCGGCCTGCCTGAGCCGGAGATCATCCAAGGCAAACCCCACCGTGTAGGTCTGCAGACTCTGCCTGGGAAACTGCGCATCGTTCCAGCTTTGCCCGGCCTGGTCCGTGCCCGTGGTGCGCAGATCGATCTCATAGGCAAAGCGGGCGATATCGTCCAGATAGAAGGTACCGCCTTCACTACTTTCGGGGGCGGTAATATCCGCACCATCACCATCCCAGTCCGGCAGGTTGAAAGTGCCGCTCAACGTGGGATTGCTACCGTCAGGCTCCTGCCCCAGCGTGGTGGGAAACTGAGCATCATAGGTGGGCAGCCCGTCGGTCACGACCAGACCGAAGTTCTTCTGGCAGCGATACTGGATGGGACTCTGGAACTGCTCGCGCTGGGCTTCGGGTTGGCCCTGCGGATAGAAGGCGCGCATCCCCCGCAGATAGCGGGTCATTTCGTAGTAGGTTTCCGCCAGCGGCGTCCAGGTCAGGTTGCCGTAAGTATTCGGGCTCAGTGCATCCAGCGCCTGGTTGAGCTGATTGAAACGCGCATCGCCCGGGCCGGCAGCGATATTTCCCGCTTCCACCCGCAGCAGCCCACCCGGCCCCCGGTCATTGCCGAGGGTCTGGCGAAAGGTGAACAACCCAAAACGCAGATCCCGGTTGGCGGCGATTACTTCCTTGGTCACCTCCCGGGCGATATCCAGACGGGTTTCGCCATCGATGGAGTTCAGCACCATACTGGACGAGTTGTCGAACAGCACCAGTACGTTGGGCGCTACCGCCGAGGCGGATAATACCGGCCCGCTCAGTGGGCTGAAGGCCTGCGCCGGCAAGGCGGTGAGCAACCCGAGCACCAGTCCGCCGACCATGCCGCGCAGGCGCCGGGCATCAAATCCGTGTGAAAGCATAGATACTCTCCAGAACTGTCCGTGTGGTGCCCCTGTGGCTGACTACCGAGATGCGATACAGGGTGCTCGGCGCCGCCGCGGATACATTGGCCGGAATGGCGCTGTCACCGAGGCGCACGATGCGATACCAGGCTGTCATGCCGTTGCCCGCCACCGATGCCGGGACCGGGGTCCAGTCCGCACCGGGTGCCGATTGATGGTCAGGGTCGAGCGCTGTCAGCGGCAGCTCGCAGCCGGACTGAACGCAGACGGCCAGGGGCAGCGGCACTGTATTGCTGCGGACCTGCTGTTCGACATGGCGCATGCCGCTTTCCGCGGCCTGGAAGCTGTCGTTCTTGAGCTTGACGTTGCGGGCCATGCGTTCCTGACCGGTGGATGTGCTGATGCCGGCCAGGGCCGTCAATGTGGTCAGCAGCAGAAGCACCATGCTGATGATCAGGGCGGAGCCGGCCTGCAGTTGTGGGTTGCGGGATGTCATGCCTGCCTCCATTCAATCCAGCCGGTTGCGCAGCGCGGTTACCAGCGTGTACTGCTGGGCCCGCACCTGGCCGTCGCTGACACTGGCCGGGTTGTCACTGAAACTGAGTGCGATACGAACGCTGCGAATCCGTTCGCTATCCGCAGCCGCCACTGCCGTTACATAGCTCCCGGCCACCGCCCGGTCCGCCGCTGTGGCCGCCAGGCCGAACTGCAGATCGAACCCGGCAACCTCATCGACCAGTACCTCGAAATTGCCGCTGCCGTTGAGCCGGGTCTGCATCCGGTGCTGATCCAGGCGATATTCGACCTGACGGATGGGAATGAGCAGATCGCCCGGCTCGACCGCCAGGCTGTCGTTTCCCACCGCGATGCGCAGTTCGTCCAGGCAGTTGGTCGCCAGCAGCCACTGGGCCCCGTAATCGGCGGCCTGACGCGTGCCACTGGCCGTTATCCGGTCATGTACCGGCACGGCGCTGATCACCTTGAGAATGTCATTGGCGAAACTGATGGGGGTAGCGAACGCCACCGGTAACTGGCTGCGGGTGGCCGCCGGCAGGCGGGACATATCCAGGCAACCGAACATGCCGGCCTGGCGGAGATCACGACTGATCCGGCTGAGTACGAAGCGGGCATTCTCCTGCAGCGCGGCGGTATGCTGCTGCACCACGAAGCTCTGCTTGCTGGCAATGAAGATCTGCGACACGCCAAGGATCAGGATCAGCCCCAGGGTCATGGCGATCATCAGCTCGACCAGGCCGAACCCACGCTCCGGCCAAACTGGCCGGCGGCGACTCACAGATCACCCCGGATCATCGAGGAAATGACGAATTCCGTGTTGCCACTGGCGGCGACGATGCGATCTTCCGACCAGCCGATGGTAATGGTGGCGCGGTTGCCGTTGATACCTACGCTACCGTAGCCACCCGGCAGCAGACAGCTCACCGCATGGGCGAAATCCTGCCGGTCGGTCGCCAGGATCGATGCGCCCGGACTGCTGGCAGCGCAGGCGGTGTTGACGTTGATGGCGTAGCTGGAGAGATTGGCGGTATTGGCCCGCATGCGATCGAGCATGTCGTAGGCGAGAAAGCTGGCCTGGGTGTTGTGCGCGGCACTGGCGTTGTAGCGCAGCGCGTTGACCTGCAGCGAGACGGCGCCGAGCACGCCGATCGCCAGCACCAATACCGCGACCAGCACTTCCAGCAGACTGACACCCCGCTGGGTGGCGGCCGCTGTATTCCACAGACGAATCACCCGATGCGACGGTGGCCGTTCCTTGTCCATGACAGGTCCCTCATCAGAAGCAGACTATGGCTCAGGGAAAGCCTGCTCCTGATCGAGGCTGGGAATCTATCGGCGCGCGCCGCCTCGCGCACCACCCGAATGGGTGATCCTGGTCAATCTGTGAAACCGGTCATGGCGAATCTGTGGACCGCATCACTCAGACGATGCGGCGTTGTTCCCGCTGGGCCTCATCCACCAGGCTCCCTACCAGTTGCCCGACGATGCGCTGGCGCGCTTCCCGACTGCCCCAGGCGCTGTGCGGGGTGACTACCAGATTGGGTACGGAATCGTCGAGCAGCGGATTGCCATTGACCGGCGGCTCGGTGGTCAGCACATCGAAGCCGGCGCCGCCCAGATGACCGCTGCGCAGGCTATCGACCAACGCCTGCTCATCCACCAGGCCGCCGCGCCCGGCATTGATCAGCAGGCTGCCGGGCTTCATCAGTGCCAGCTGCTCGGCGCCAATCAGGTGCCGGGTCTGCTCGGTGAGCGGGCAATGCAGGCTGAGCACATCCACCTGCGGCAGCAGCTCGGCCAAGGACGGACGATCCGGGTGCTCGCGGCCCGGCAGCGAACCGACCAGGATGTTCATGCCGAAGGCGCTGGCCAGCCGACCGACTTCCTGCCCCAATTCGCCGTAACCGAGAATCCCCAGGGTGCGGCCGGAAAGCTCACCGATCGGGTAATCCAGCAGGCAGAACTGGCTGCTGCGCTGCCAGGCACCGTCCCGCACGGCCTGGCGGTAGGATTCGAAACGGGTGATCAGCACCAGCATGAGCATCAGCGCATGCTGGGCCACCGACGGGGTGCCGTAGGCCTGACAGTTACACACGGTGATGCCGCGCTTACGGGCCGCGTCCAGGTCGACATTATTGGTGCCCGTGGCAGATACCAGAATCAACTGCAGTTGGGGGCAAGCCTGCATGGTCTGTTCGTCGATCATCACCTTGTTGCTGATGACCACCTGATGGTCGGCAATGCGCTCAGCCACCTGCTCCGCTGCGGTGGCGGGGTACAACGTCAAGGTCGCTGCGGCGTCGTGCAACGGCTGCATATCCAGATCGCCCTGATCCAATGACGCCTGATCCAGAAATACCACTGACAGTTTTTTCATCTCGGAACCTGTTTCGACTGATGCTGGTTTAGAATGGCGGTTTTGACCGGAGCAGTCCATTGTATCTGAACGAGTTTCTGGTGGTGGCAATGATCCACCTGCTGGCCGTGATCAGTCCCGGGCCGGACTTCGCCGTGGTGATCCGCAACAGCGTGAGCGCGGGTCGCCAGGCCGGATTGATCACCGCGGCGGGGATCGGTGCGGGTATCTTCCTGCATGTGGCTTATTCGTTGCTGGGCATCGGCATTATCGTGTCGCAGTCGGTATGGCTATTCAACGCGCTGAAGCTGCTGGCCGGCGCCTATCTGCTGTATATCGGCATCAAGGCGCTGCGCGCCCGCCCGCAAGTCACCTCGGGCGAGGTGGCACTGGCACCGGTGGCGATGCCGGCGCGCAAGGCCTTCGTCAATGGGTTCGTCACCAACGGTCTGAATCCCAAGGCGACGCTGTTCTTCCTGTCGGTGTTCACGCTGGTCATCAGTCCGCAGACACCCTTGCTGATCCAGGCGGGTTACGGGATTTATCTGGCGGCGGCCACCGGATTGTGGTTCTGCCTGGTGGCATTGCTGTTCAGCCAGCCGCGCGTGCGCCGCAGCTTCGCGCGGATGGGGCACTGGTTCGATCGTCTGATGGGGGCGGTGCTGGTAGGGCTGGGCCTGCATCTGGCCCTGTCGGAATGGCTCAAGCGCGCCTGAGCCACGCCGGTGCGTTCGGTCAGGCGCTGACTGGCTCAGTGCGCGCCCAATGGGCCAGGGTATCCATCCATTGCGGGTGATCGTTCAGGCAGGGCACCAGTACCAGCTCCTCCCCTCCCGCCTCGATGAATTGCTCGCGGCCACGATCACCGATCTCTTCCAGGGTCTCGATGCAGTCCGCGGTGAAGGCTGGGCACATGACCAGCAACCGCTTGACGCCCCGGGCCGCGAGCTCGGCCAGGGTCTCTTCGGTGTAGGGTTCGATCCACTTGTCGCGTCCCAGCCGAGACTGAAAAGCCATGCTCCACTGCTCAGGCCGCAATTCCATCCGCTCGGCGAATGCCTGACTGACCGCCCGACACTGGGCCCGATAGCAGGTGGCATGGGCCGGTGATGGGCGCGCGCAACAGTCGGCGCTGGACAGGCAATGGTTGCCGGTGGGATCGGCCTTGCGCAGGTGGCGCTCCGGCAGGCCATGGTAACTGAACAGCAGATGATCGAAACCATGCTGCAGATGGGGCTGGGCGCTGGCGACCAGACTGTCCAGGTAATCCTCACGGCCATAAAAAGCCGGTAGCACCGTCAACTTGACCTTGAGACCATGCTTGGCGATCACCCGCTGTGCTTCCCGGATGGAGGTGGTGATAGTGCTGTCAGCGAACTGCGGATACTGGTGCATCAGCAGGATCTCGCCCACGCCCTGCTCGGCCAGCGCCAGAATGCCCTGCTCCACCGATGGCTCGCCGTAGCGCATGGCCAGTTCCACCGGCATATCCAGCCGGGCGCGCAGTTGGTCGCGCACCCGCCGGCTGATGACGACCAACGGCGATCCTTCCTGCCACCAGATCGAAGCGTAGGCCGCCGCGGATTCGCGCGGGCGGCGCAGCAGGATCAGGCTGACCAGCAGCCGGCGTGCCGGCCAGGGTAGATCCACCACACAGGGATCCATCAGAAACTGATTGAGATAGCGACGCACATCCGCCACCTCGGTGCTGGCGGGTGAACCCAGATTCAGTAACAGGATCCCTCGGTCGGACATCAGGTTTTCCCCTTGTGGCATCAATATCTGCAGGTGGGTGGAAAACCCGGATTGTACCCTGCCCGCACAGGTTTTACCGCTGCCGCCGTGGCTATCGGCGTGATTGCCAACGCGTATCGACTGCGTGTTCCATCAGGCATGACTTTGCCCAGCTGTATCGGGAGCGGTATGGTCTGAGACGATCGAGAAACGAGAGAAACAGCGAGAGTCGGTGGAAAGCGGGAATGATTGGGCGTCCTTGCCCTCGCTGAATCAGAAGGCCAGGCGGTAGTACAGGGCCGCCATGTCGATACCATCGTTCGGCTGTTTGATCCCCGCATTGGAGTAGTGGAAGTAACGCACACCGACTTCCGAGCCGCTGGCGAACTTCAGGCCGGCACCCAGACGATCTTCGAACTGGAACTTGCTGACCATGTCCTGATCGCCCAGGTCGGTCTCGGTGAAGTCGGAGGCGCCGATGCCGCCTTCCAGAAAGGGCGTCACGCCAC
>DXBL01000238.1 GCA_019116555.1 Candidatus Pseudomonas excrementavium | reverse complement strand
ATGAACAGGCTGATGCCCTGCTGGTCACGCACATCACCGGCGGTACGCGCGGAAACGATGATCTTGCCGGCCGTGTGGCCGCCGATGACCACGGCCTTGCGACCGCTCAGGGCCCAGTCGCTGCCGTTCTGCTTGGCAGTGGTCTGCACGTCGAACAGGTTGTAGTGACTGCTCGGCTCGTCCAGTGCGACAGCGGCCTGTAGCTCACCGCTGGCGATGGCGCCCAGCAGGTCTTCCTTCTGCTGGTCATTGCCCAGCTGGCCGATCAGGCCGCCGGCCAGCACCACGGATTCCATGTAGGGTTCCAGGCAGATGCCGCGGCCCAGCTGTTCCATGATCAGCATGGTTTCCACGCCGCTGCCGCCGAAGCCGCCCAGCTCTTCAGCGAAGGGGATGGCGGTCAGGCCGAGCTCGCCCAGCTGCTGCCAGAAGTCGGTGCTGAAACCGGCGTTGCTGGCGCTGAACTCGAGGCGCTTTTCAAAGGTGTAAACGTCGCGTACCAGGCGGGCCGCGGTGTCCTGCAGCATCTGCTGCTCTTCGGTCAATTTGAAGTCCATGGTCGGCCCCTCAGAGTTCGAGAATCATTTTCGAGACGATATTCTTCTGGATCTCGTTGGATCCGCCGAAGATCGACAGTTTGCGCATGTTGAAGTAGGTCGACGCCGGTGCCGCGGCATAGTCGTCCACCAGCCACTCGCCGTCATAATCGCCTTCCAGCTCTTCCGGCAGGAAGGGCAGGGCGTACGGACCGAGGGCCTTGCGAATCAGGTGGGTGATGGCCTGGCGGATCTCGGTGCCCTGCACCTTGAGGATGGAGCTTTCCGCGCCCGGTACGCCACCTTCGGAGGCGGCTGCGACGATGCGCAGTGTGCTGATTTCAGCGGCCATCAGGGACATTTCCACTTCGGCGATCTGAGCGCGGAACAGTGGGTCTTCCAGCAGCGACTTGCCGCCCTTCTGCTGTTTGGCGGCGATCTTCTTCAGGTGGCTCAGGGCCGCCTTCGACGAACCGATCCCGGCCAGACCGGTACGCTCGTGGGTCAGCAGGTACTTGGCGCAGGTCCAGCCCTTGTTCTCTTCGCCGACCAGGTTCTCGACCGGCACGCGCACGTCGTCGAAGAAGACTTCGTTGACTTCATGGTCGCCGTCCAGGGTGATGATCGGTCGTACGGTGATGCCCGGGGTAGCCATGTCGATCAGCAGGAAGGAAATACCGCGCTGCTGCTGGGCTTCCGGATCGGTGCGCACCAGGCAGAAGATCATGTTGGCGTGCTGACCCAGGGTGGTCCAGGTCTTCTGGCCGTTGACCACGTAGTGGTCGCCATCGCGTACCGCGCGGGTCTTCAGCGAGGCCAGGTCGGAACCGGCGCCCGGCTCGGAGTAACCCTGGCACCACCAGTCCTCACCGGACAGGATGCGGGGCAGGTACTGCTGCTTCTGGGCCTCGGTACCGAACTTGATGATCACCGGGGCGACCATGGCTACACCAAAGGGAATGGTGCGCGGTGCACCGGCGGCGGAGGTCTCTTCATCGAAGATGTGTTTTTCCACCGGGCCCCAGTCAGTGCCGCCGTGTTCGACCGGCCAGCCCGGTGCGTACCAGCCTTTCTTCGACAGAATCTGCTGCCAGCGCTCGTGGTCGGCCTTGGTCAGATGCTTGCCGAGCTTGACCTTGCTGGCGATGTCCGCCGGCAATTCCTGCTTGAGGAATGCACGCACTTCATCACGGAAGGCGAGTTGTTCAGCTGAGTAATGGATGTCCATGTTGGGTCCTCGTTGTTGTTCAGCTCGCCGGGACCGGCACTGCGGCCCCGGCAGAATAAGTCTCAGAGATCGGCGAACTTGCGGCCTTCTTTGGCCAGCTTTTCCAGCAGCGGGGCTGGTTTCCACCAGGCGCCGAGCTGCTCATGGAATTCGCAGATACGGGCATACACACGGTCCAGACCGACGGCATCAGCATAGAACATGGGGCCGCCCTGGTGCGCGGGGAAGCCGTAGCCGTTGATATAGATGACATCGATATCGCTGGCGCGCTGGGCGATGCCCTCTTCCAGGATCTTGGCGCCTTCGTTGATCAGCGCGTACATGGTGCGCTCGATGATGTATTCATCGCTCAACTGGCGGCGCTCGACGCCCTGCTCTCTGGAAGCGGCTTCGAGAATGGCCGGGAGTTCGGGGTTCGGCTGCGGCGTACGAGAACCTTTCTCGTAGACGTAGAAACCCTTGCCGGTCTTCTGACCGAGCATGCCGGCCTCGGCCATCTTGTCGAGGATGGTCGGCAGCTTGAATTCGGCGGGCAGGGTCTGACGCTGACGGGTACGGATGGCCAGGCCGATATCCAGACCGGACAGGTCGCGCATGGCGAACGCGCCCATGGCCATGCCGAACTTGCGCAGGGCGGCGTCTACCTGCTCGGGTGTGGCGCCTTCTTCCAGCAGGAATTCCGACTCGCGGCCGTACTGGAACACCATGCGGTTACCGACGAAGCCGTCGCACACGCCCACCGGCACGGCGACCTTCTTCAGCTTCTTGCCGATGGCCATGGCAGTGGCCAGCACTTCGTCGCTGGTCTGCTCGCCGCGGACCACTTCCAGCAGGCGCATGACGTTGGCGGGGCTGAAGAAGTGCAGGCCGACCACGTCCTCGGGACGCTTGGTGAAGGCGGCGATCTGGTTCAGGTCCAGCGAGGAGGTGTTGCTGGCCAGGATGGCGCCGGGCTTGCAGTTGGCATCCAGGGCTTCGAAGACCTTCTGCTTGACGCCCATCTCTTCGAATACCGCCTCGACCACGACATCCACATCGGCCAGGTCGGCATAGTCGGTCACACCGCTGACCAGGGCCATGCGCTTTTCCAGCGCCGCTTCGGTCAGGCTGCCGCGCTTGACGCTCATGCCGTAGGTATCGCGGGCGCGCTGGATAGCCTTGTCACGGGCGTCTTCGCTGATTTCCAGGATCTTCACCGGGATGCCGGCATTGGCAAAACACATGGCAATGCCTACGCCCATGGTGCCGCCGCCAATAACCGCGGCGGAGTTGATCTCGCGTACCGGGGTGTCCTTGGGCAGGCCGTCGACCTTGGACGCCAGGCGCTCGGTGAAGAAGGCGTGTACCAGCGCGGCGCGCTGGGGGGAGACCAGGCACTCGGCGAACAGCTCGCGCTCGCGCTTGAGGCCTTCGGTCAGGGGCAGAGTGAAGGCAGCTTCGACGGCGGAAACGCAGCGCTGGGGCGAGAACAGACCAGGCGTCTTCTTCTCGATCTCGGCACGCTTGGCCGCAACCAGGGCAGCATTGTCGACGCCTTCCAGCTTGTCAGTACGCTCGCCGGTGCGACGCGGGCCCTTGCCCTCGGCAATCAGCTTCTCGGCAAAGGCCAGGCCAGCGGCCAGCAGCTCGCCGTCGAACAGCTCATCGACCACACCCAGTTGCTGGGCTTCACCGGCGGCAATCGGCGCGCCGCTGACGATCATGTCCAGGGCTTTCTCGACACCCACCACGCGCGGCAGACGCTGGGTACCGCCAGCACCGGGCAACAGGCCCAGTTTGACTTCCGGCAGACCGACCTTGGCGTCCTTGCGGGCGATGCGGTAATGACAGCTCAGTGCCACTTCCAGACCGCCGCCCAGGGCGGTGCCATGGATCACCGCGACGCTCGGCTTGCTGCCGGCCTCGATGCCATTGACTACATCGGGCAGGCTGGGTGACTGCGGCGGCTTGCCGAATTCCTTGATGTCGGCGCCGGCGATGAAGGTATTGCCTTCACAGACCAGTACGATGGCCTTGACCTCAGGGTCAGCCTCGGCAGCCTGGAAGCTGGCCTGCAGCCCCTGACGTACTGCCACGCCCAGAGCGTTGACCGGCGGATTGTTGACTCTGACAACGGCAACGGCGCCTTGCCGCTCCAGTGTGACCACGTCCGACATGATGAATCTCCTGTGAGTCGATCAGATGCGTTTCATTGTGCGAAATAATGAAACCATGTTTCGCATGGCAAAATACAAAACTTGCAGAGCGTTGTCGATGCCCGTTGAAAAATGGTGCGTCATAACAGCCGCTGATGGTCAGACGCCGAGGCGTTCGATATCCCGGGCGAGGATCGCCAACTGGTGGGCCAACTGGTTCTTCACCTTGTCCTCGGATACCAGATAAGTCGGCGCGCCGCAGGTCAGGGCCATCAGGGTGCCGTCCTGCAGATGCAGGGCCACGCCAGCTGCATTCACATTGCGATCCCAGTCGCCGAGGGACAGGCAGAAGCCATACTTTTCATAATCGCGGAAGGCTTCATCCAGCTGCCGTTTCAGTTCCGGCCAGGTATCCGGGTGGCGTTCGGCCAGGGAGCTCATCACATGCTCGCGCTCTTCTGCCTTCATCGCCGCCAGATAGGCGCGCCCGGCGGCCGTGGTGGCCAGCGGCAGACGCACGCCCACGTCCATGCGCAACGAGGTGATCTCGGCGGGCCGACAGTTTTCCACGTAGATCATCGACAGGCGGTCGCGACAGGTCAGCCCCACTGAGGTATTGGTATTGCGGGCGAACTCATCGAGATAGGGCTTGGCCAGCTGGCGCACCCGCAGATTCGAGACGTAGGCATAACCGAGCGCCAGTACGCCGGAATCCAGCTGATACTTCTCCAGCTGGGGCGAATAAGCCAGATAGCCGAGCTTGGTCAGGGTGTAGGTCATGCGCGAAACGGTAGGTTTGGGCAGCCCGGTGATGCGGGAAATATCCTGGTTACCGAGGACCACCGAGCCCTGACTGAAAGCGCGCAGCACGTCGAGCCCGCGCGACAGCGCCTCGACGAATTTGCGGTCCTTGGCGGGGATAGGTGCTGCCTGATCGTCATTCATAAAACATTCATACCTTGATGGGAGGGCATCCCTGCGTGGCGACAGCTGCCGCCCAGACAATGCCGAGCTACTCTTCATGCGGCGGAACCAGAGGAAACGTTCTGCACAGCAGTTTTGTTTTGATTTGTACCGATGATTGCACAGCCGCGACAGATAGAATAGCATCTTTTTGGTATTCTATTCCGCACTGCAAAATAATAGTCCAAAAAGAGGTTCAGATGTCCACACCAGAATCCTGCGTTGTCGCCGGCCGCCTGGCCGAACTCGGTCATACCAATCTGTATGATTTGCTGGAGCAGGCGAGTCGCGATTACGGCGACAAGACCGCGTTCTCCTGCGGTGTGGAATCGGTGAGTTTCACGGCCCTGCGGGAGAAGTCGGACCACTTTGCACGCTACCTGCGCCATGAGCTGGGCCTGCAGCCCGGCGACCGGCTGGCCATCCAGCTGCCCAACCTGCTGCAGTACGTGGTCACCATTTTCGGTGCCCTCAAGGCCGGCCTGGTCATCGTCAACACCAATCCACAATACACCGCGCCGGAAACCCGCCACCAGTTCGCCGATTCCGGCGCACGGGCGGTGGTGGTGCTCGACAAATTGGTACCGCTGGTGCGGGCAGTGCAGGCTGACACCGCCATCGAGCGACTGATTGTCACCAGTGTGGATGATTGGAGCAACCCTCAGGAGTCGAGCGACGAAGCCGACGTGACCCGCTTCATGGCGGCCCTGACCAAGGGCAGGGAGCTGCCGGCAGTCGATCCGCAGCGCGGGCTGGAAGACCTGGCGGTGCTGCAATACACCGGCGGCACCACGGGGGTGTCCAAGGGTGCGATGTTGACCCACAACAATCTGCTGTGCAACGTGCTGCAGGCGGTGAGTATCCTCAATCCCGGCGAGCTGGAGTACGGTAACGAGGTCCGCGTTTCGCCGCTGCCGCTGTATCATATCTTCGCCTTTACCGCGAACTGCCTGGCCTCGGTATTCACCGGTTTCAACAGTGTGCTGATCACCAACCCGCGGGATCTGGACGGCATGATCGCCGACCTGCAGCGCCATCGCATCACCCTGCTGACCGGTATCAATTCCCTGTTCGTCTCCCTGATGGCCCACCCGCAGTTCGACAGCATCGATTTCAGCCAGGTGAAATGGGTCAACTCCGGCGGCGCGCCGCTGAACCTGGCGGTCGCCAAGCGCTGGTACGAGCGGACCGGCAGCGTCATCCGGGAAGGCTTCGGCATGACCGAGACTTCGCCGGTGGTGATTGCCGCAACCGCTACCACTCCTTATAAGGAAGGCTATATCGGTCAGGCGATCATCGATACCCAATTGAAGATTGTCGATGACGCGGGCAATGAGATGCCGGCCGGCGAGCCGGGCGAGTTGCTGGTGCGCGGTCCGCAGGTGATGAAGGGCTATTGGCAGCGCCCCGAAGCCACTGCCGAGACCTTTACCGCCGACGGCTGGCTGAAAACCGGTGATATCGGCGTAATCGATGAGGACGGCTTCCTCAAGCTGGTCGACCGCAAGAAGGACATGATTCTGGTATCCGGCTTCAACGTCTACCCCAACGATGTGGAGGACGCGGTCATGCGTCATCCGGGTATTCGTGAATGCGTGGCGGTGGGTATTCCCGATGAGCGCAAGGGCGAGGCCATCAAGCTCTATGTCAGTCTGCATGACCGCAACCTGACCGAGGCCGATATCGTTGCCCATTGCCGTGAACAGCTGACCGGCTACAAGGTGCCGAGCTTCGTCGAGATCCGCGAAGATCTGCCCAAGTCCACCGTCGGCAAGCTGCTGCGCCGGGTGCTGCGCGATGAGGCGCGGGCAGCGGTGAGCGCATGAGCCTGTCGCTGAGCATCGCCGATGGCGTGGCGGAGATCGCGCTCGATGATGGCAAGGTCAACGCATTGTCCGAGCAGATGCTGGAAAGCCTGCTGGCAGCTATCGCCGAGGCGGCCAAGGCCGATGCGGCGCTGCTCATCTATGGCCGGGCCGGCTGTTTCAGTGGCGGTTACGACCGCAAACTGATCGCCGCCGGTGGTCCCGCCTGCGACGCCATGCGCGCCGCGGGTGATCGCCTGACCCTGGCCCTGCTGGATTACCCGGCTCCAGTGGTGATCGCCAGCACCGGCCATGCCATGGCCAAGGCGGCGTTCATGTTGCTGCTGGCAGACTACCGCATCGGTGCGGCGGGCGCCTTCAATATCGGTCTGAATGAAGTGGCCATCGGCATGACCATGCCCGCTGCCGCTATGCCCCAGGCCCGCGCGCGGCTCGCACCGCAGTGGCTCAATCGCTGCGCCCTGCAGGCCCAGACGCTGGAACCGGAACAGGCGCTGGAAGCGGGTTTCTTTGATGAGCTGGCAACCGGCGGTGACCTGCTCGAACGCGCCCGCGAGAAGGCCCGCCAATTGGCGGCGCTGCATCGCCAGGCCTACCGGGAAACCCGCCTGTTGCTCAATGCGCCATTGAGAGCAGAAGTGGCCGCGGCGCTGGCGGCCTCCTGATCCTTTGATTGCTGCGGGCCACCGGCGTAGCGCAGGTGCGCACACCCCGACAGTCGCGCTCTTTCCGTCTTTCGGGTTGTCGAGCGCCTGCTCGACGACTCGGGCTGGCGCTGATGGCGAGCCAGCCCACCCATGTCACTCCTTGAAATACACCGACTGGGTACTGGTCAGCAGCAGCTGGCCGTCTTCCGACCACAGATGGGCGACCTGATCGGCATAGTTGTTATGCAGTCGCGAAGCCTGGGCCCGGCCCAGCAGAAAACCATGGCCTATCTCCTCCAGCTCATCGCTGGTGGCATGGAAGTAGTGGGTCATGGACACCGTACCCGATGGGGTAAAGCTCTTGCGCAACAGGAATATGCGCGGGGCGAATACGTCTCCCATCGCCGTCAGCGAAGTGAAGTCCAACGGCCGTTCCACCGCGTCGCGCACCCACAGCAGTGATTCGGTATCGATCGGCTGCCCTTCCGTGCGCCCCATCAACGGGATACCGTGCACAAAGCGGAAATCGTACTGCTTGAACCAGTTGCGGATGCTGATATCCAGCCGCTGCAGGGAGAAGGGGGGCGGTGCGGTGGGCGCGTTCAGCTGCTGCTCCGATAACGTCTCCCGGCGGATAGCGAAGAAGGCCGTCGCACTGGTCACCACCTCGCCATTCTGCTTCTGCAACAGCAACCAGTGCTGGGTCGAGCGATTGGTGCGCAGCGGGGTAGCTTCCACCTCGAAATCGCCTTCACCCACCGGCCCGGCGAAGTTGACGGTCAGGGAGACCGGGTCGCCCAGGCGCTGGGGATGTTGCAATACCGCATTCAGCAGGGTCGCGGCGGTGGTCCCGCCAAACGGGCCGACCATGTTCTGAAAGGCATCGCTGGTCGTGCCCTGGTACAGGTTGTCAGAAAGGGGCGTCAGGGCAATGGCCTGATCGAAGGCGTGGCTGCTACTCATTTTGATTCCATTGGCAGGCTTGCTGAGTGCCCATCCTAGGCATGCCGAGAGAGGGCGGCAAGCTGATATGACGGCATGAATCCGCCGTCATACATGAGCCGCCAGCCCGTTTTGGCGCAGCTGCAGTGTCCAGTGCTGGGTGGAGCGATTGGTGCGCACCGGCACCGCTTCAATAGTGAATTCGCCGGTCTCGATCGGTCCCGCGAAGTTCACCGTCAATGACACCGGCTCACCGATACGTTCAGGATGCTGCATGACGGCATTGAGCAGCGTTGCCGCGGTAATACCGCCGAAGGGTCCGACCATGTTCGCGTAGGGCTCAGAGGTATGGCCGCGAAACTGATTGGGCTCGGTTGGAACCAGGCGGATTGCCTGGTCGAAGGCGTGGGACGATACGTTTACTTCAGTCATGATCAGGCCTTGTCACGGAATCAGTGCAGCTGCTCCGGCAGCCGGAGCAGCTTTGCAGCGGGTTACAGTTTCACATTCATGGTGATGCGGGCAGTGAATACCTGCTGTTCCTGTTCATCGAAGACTGCCACGCTGACCACCTTGTCGCCAGCGGTATCCCAATCCACATCGCTGCCATCGGCAACGGCACGCACCGAGGTTTTCGCCTTGGCCAGATATTCCACGGTCATGCCTTTGGGAATCCAGCGGGCACCGGCGGGGATGGAGGCATCGGTCATCAGGCCGGCGGTCAGCTCAGCGGCATTACACAGGGCAATGGCGTGCACCGTACCCAGGTGATTGGTGATTTCGCGGCGAAACGGCACGGTGGCTTCGGCATAGCCGGGGCGCAGAGCGACAACCAGGGGGTTGATAGTGCTGAAATAAGGCGCCATCTGGCAGGTCATGGCGCTGAATTTTTCCGAGCCGAAACTGTTGAAGGCGTTCAATGCATTGCTCATGGGTGTGCTCCTTGGAGTGATATACAGAATAATATTCTGTTAAAGAACGTTATTCTGTTATTCTCGCTGGGTCAAGCATATCGGTTCGTCGCGTCGTGCATTACCATCACCGGTCGGCAAAGCAGCACATTCATACAGGCACCCCCAACTCAGCTCTGGAGCAAGCCAGGACCCATGATCAACGCCAGCATTCTGGAACGCCGATTTCCCGGCAGACGGGCACAACTCAAGCGCGACATCCTGTTGCAGGCGTTGCAGTGCTTCAATGCCCATGGGGTGGAGGCGACCACCATCGACATGATCAGGGCGCAATGCGATACCAGTGTCGGGGCCATTTATCATCACTTTCGCAACAAGGATGGTCTGGTGGCGGCGCTGTTTTTTGCCGCGCTTGAAGATCAGCAGCAGTTGATGCAGAACTATCTCGAACAGGCCAGCGACCTGCGCGAGGGTATCGCTGCGCTGGTGTACAGCTATGTGGATTGGGTAGTGGCGCAGCCGGACTGGGCGCGTTTTCAGTACCAGGCTCATTCCTCGGTGAGCAAGGGGCCCCACGGGGAAGAATTGGTTCGCCGCAACAGCGAGCGCGGCAGCCAGGTGGCGCAGTGGCTGGCAGAGCGCGAGCAGAGTACTCAATTGCAGGATTGGCCGGCCGAACTCAGGGCGTCCCTGATCATCGGCCAATCGGAGAATTATTGCCGATCCTGGCTGTCAGGCAGGGTCAGTACGCCGCCTACGGCCTATCGGGACATACTGGCAGAGGCGGCTTGGCGCTCGGTGAGCAACTGAGCGGGCATCTGCGGATACCCGCTGCAGCGGCGTTCAGCCGCGCTGATAGGTGCCGACCAGGCGGTTCATCGCCAGGGTATGCGGCTCCACTTTCGCCAGCAGTTGCCACAGATCCAGACCGTCCTCCAGGGTCGGCTCGCTATCCAGCGCCAGGATCCAGAAATAGTACTTGTGCTGACCATGGCCTTCCGGAGGCATGGGGCCGCCGTAGCCGGCCTTGCCGAAGTTGGTCGGGCCATCGGTGTGCTGCTTGCAGCCTTCGGGCAACGAAGTGACGTCGCCGGGAATGTTGTAGTGCACCCAGTGCACGAAGCCGTAGGTACCGTTAGCCGAGACCAGCGGAGCATCCGGGTCATGGCAGATGACGGCAAAGCTCTTGGTGCCTGCGGGCGCATTGCTCCAGCTCAGCGCCGGGGAGACATCCTCGCCCTCACCGGTGTGCCGGGTGGGAATCGCGCCGTCGGCGGCGAAGGCGCTGCTGGTCAGTTGCAGGTCGAGATTCAGGGCAAAACCCATGGTGTTCTCCTGTAGGCAGAGTGGACGGTCAGTGCGGGTCAGCGGATCAGGGTGCTCAACAGCCAGAGGCCGAGCAGCAACCAGATGACGCCGCCAATGAAGCGTTTTCTGATGAACGCGCTGACCCCAAGATAGATGAGAAACAGCCCGAGCACGACAAAGGCGATGCTGAGGATACTGCTGTCGACGCCGAGCGCACGGGAAAAGCCATTGACGAAGGCGGTACTGGCGCCACTGAGCATATCGAATACCCAGGCCAGGCCATCGACGATCAGCCTGACCAGGGTGCCGAAGGCCTGGCCCAGCCATTCAAAGGGGTTGGTACTCACATGCATCGGAAAGCTTCCGGTTGGATGGGATCGATACCATAGCAGAGATGTGGGCAGGGTCAGAAGTTCCAGTGCCCGGGTTTGATCGTGTGGGGGTAGAGTTTGCTCCCCCCTCTCCCCCAGCCCCTCTCCCGCAAGGGGAGAGGGGAGCGATCTGCGCAAGCCGACAATACTTGTGCAATCCATGTTGCCGGTCTGATCTGTTACCTATGTTGCCGGTTTGCACAAACCGAGCCCCTCTCCCGCAAGGGGAGAGGGGTTGGGGAGAGGGGGAAGGCCCGTTACACCCGCTCGATCACCGCCGCCACACCCTGGCCCAGACCAATACACAGACTGACCAGCGCATAACGCTTGCCAGTACGCTCCAGCTGGCGCAGCGCAGTCAGCGTCAGGCGCGCGCCGGAGGCGCCCAGGGGGTGGCCGACGGCGATGGCGCCGCCGTTGGGGTTCAGACGTGGATCGTCGAAGGCGATGCCCAGTTCCTTGGCGCAGCCCAGTACCTGGGAGGCGAAGGCTTCGTTGATCTCGATCACATCCATGTCGTCCAACGTCAGGCCGGCACGGCTCAGCGCCTTCTTGCAGGCCTCGACCGGGCCCAGGCCCATGACCCGCGGCGCAACGCCGGAGACGGCGCCAGCCAGGATGCGGGCGCGGGGCTTGATGCCGTATTTCTTGCCGATGGCTTCGCTGCCGACGATCAGCGCTGCAGCACCGTCGTTCACGCCCGAAGCGTTACCAGCGGTGACCACGCCGCCTTCGGACAGCGGACGCAGACCGGACAGGGCAGCCATATCGCTGGACGGGCGGGGATGTTCGTCTTGATCGACCACCTTGTTCGGCTTCTTGCGACCCTGGGGCACTTCGATGGGATGGATTTCCTCGGCGAAGAAGCCTTCGGCACGGGCTTTCTCGTACAGCGCCTGACTGCGGGCGGCGTAGGTGTCAGCTTCTTCGCGGGTGATGCTCAGATCGGCGGCGACGTTGTCGGCGGTCTGCGGCATGGTGTCATCGCCGTACTGCTTCTCTACCTTGGGGTTGGGGAAGCGTGCGCCAATGGTGCTGTCGAAAGCGCGGAAGTCGCGGGCGTAGGGGCTTTCGCTCTTGGCGATGACGAAGGGCGCGCGGCTCATGCTCTCGGCACCACCGGCAACGAACAGCTCACCTTCGCCGGCCTTGACGGCACGGGCAGCATCCAGAATGGCGGCCAGACCGGAGCCGCACAGGCGGTTCACGGTAACGCCAGCCACTTCCTGGGGCAGACCAGCCAGCAGACCGGCATGACGGGCCAGGTTGCGGGCGTCTTCACCGGCCTGGTTGGTGTTGCCCATGACCACGTCTTCGTAGTCCTGGCCGTCAAAGGGGTTGCGGGCAACCACGGCGCGGATCACCTCGGCCAGCAGATCATCCGGGCGCACCGGGGCCAGCGCACCGGCATGGCGGCCGAAGGGGGAACGCAAACCATCATAGATATAAGCAGTCATCGGATTACTCCTGGAAATCGGGGGTGGTCAGCGGCAGGTCCAGCTGTACGCGACGACGCAGCCAGGGGCTGGGACGGTAGCGCGGTTCGCCATAGACCGCCTGGATGTTGTTCAGCACAGTCAGAATCGCCTGCTTGCCGTAGTGCTCGCCAAAGCCCAGCGGGCCTTTGGGATAACCCAGCGCGAGCTGGATGGCGCGATCCAGCGTCTCGGGAGTGGCAATACCCTTCTGGGCAATCTCGGTACCCAGGTTCACCACACTGGCAATCAGTCGCTGGATGACGAAACCGGGGGAATCGTTGATCACTTCCACCGGCACGCCGTCGGCAGCCAGGGCCTGGCGGGCCTGGGCGACCACATTGGCGTCGGCGGCGGGCTGGCGCATCAGGGTGCGGCGCTTGTCCCAGTTGGCGAAGCTGTCCAGCGCCAGGGTGCGGGCAGCCGGCAGATGCAGGCGGCTGAGGGCGGCGGTGCAATCCTCACCCAGCGGCGTGATCAGGCAGATCGCTTCGGCGGAGGGCTGCTCGCCGCTTTCCAGGGTAGCACCGGCGGCGGCCAGCACCTGGGTGACCTGGCTGCGCAGGCCCTGGTCATCGGTCTGCAGCCAGAAGGGCCGGTTGATCAAGACGGATTCCGGGGTTGGCTCGGGCTGCTCGATCTTCTGGCCTTCTTCATAGCGGTAGAAGCCCTGGCCGGTCTTGCGCCCCAGCAGACCGGCGGCAACACGCTGCCCGGCAATGAAGGACGGGGTGTAGCGTGGGTCGTGGTAGAACTGCTCGTAGACCGACTCCATCACCGCATGGGAGACGTCCAGCCCGGTCAGATCGAACAGCTCGAAGGGCCCCATGCGAAAGCCGGGACCGTCACGCAGGATGCGATCGATCTGCTGAGGCGTGGCAACGCCCTCGCTGAGCATGCGCAGGGCTTCGGTGCCGAAGGCGCGGCCAGCGTGGTTGACCAGAAAGCCGGGGGTGTCCGGGGTGATTGCCGGGAAGTGACCGGCTTTTTCCGCCAGTTCGACCAGACCCTGGATATAGCGCTCGTCGGTACGGGAACCGCGTACCACCTCGACGATCTTCATCAAAGGTACGGGGTTGAAGAAGTGGAAACCGGCAACGCGCTCGGGGCGGCTGCAGCCCGCGGCGATGCGGGTTACCGACAGGGAAGAGGTGTTGGTCGCCAGCAGGCAGTCTGCGCTGACGATGGCTTCCAGATCGGTGAACAGCTTCTGCTTCACTTCGAGGATCTCGACAATGGCCTCGATGACCAGATCGCAATTCTTGAGCTGCTGTAATTCGGCGGCGGGCTGCATGCGGGCGCAGGTGGCCTCGAAATCCGCCTCGCTGAGCTTGCCCTTGGCGACCTGGCGCTGCAGCAGGTTGCGGTTGAAGCTGAGGGCGTCTTCGATGGCTTCGGCGCGGGTATCGAACAGTAACACCTGTTGCCCGCTGCTGGCGAACAGTTGGGCGATACCGCGGCCCATGGCGCCGGCACCGATAACACCAATCCGGTTGAACATACTCAGGCTCCTCGGTTATTCTGTTCCGCTATGCGGAACCGTATTTCGTTTAAAGTGGGACGAGATTAAATCCTGCGCTCCCCGAGTGCAAGCCGGGCCGCCGTTATGGCCCCATATAAGGCAGATATCGCAGCGTGTTGCGCCGTGGCATACTGCCGATCCTTCAAACGCGCCGATGCGCTGCCGTGACATTCGCAATCAGGATCATCTATGAGTGAAGACCAGAATCTGGCCGTACAACGTACGGTGACCGGTTTTTTTCAGGAGTTGGGTGGTGAGCTGCTGGAATACAGTGACAATCGTGCGGTGGTGGGGCTGACCCTCGAAAAGCGGCACCTGAACAATGCCAGCAATCTGCATGGTGGCATCAGCGCCAGCCTGCTGGATATCGCCATGGGGCTGTGCGGTACCTATGCGGCCGATCCGGAGGAGCGGCGGGTGGCTATTACCCTGTCGATGAACGTCAATTTCAGCGCCACCGCCGATGAGGGCGCGCAGGTGCGGGCGGTCGCTACCTGTCGCAAGGCCGGTCACAAGATCTTCATGGCCAGCTGTGATCTGCTTGATGAAAACGACAACCTGCTGGCCTTTGGCGAAGGTGTATTCAAGAAGGGTGCGCTGCGCAGAGATCTGCCATGACCAGGCTGCTGTTACCGCTGGGTGTCGGCATCGAACTGGTCGCCCTGGCCGGCCAGTGGCCGCAGCTGAGTTGGTTCGCTGCCGCCGCCCTGGCGGGCTATTTCATCCTGCATTACCGGCGTCTGCTGCCCTATCCCCGGGTGCTCGGGCTGCTTACCGTCGGCATGCTGTTAACGGTAGCGTTACTCGGGCAGGCCGATCCCGCATTATGGGGACGGCTGGCGGCCTCCGGTGCCTATTACGCCAGCTTTCTCGGTGCGCTGGGGCTGATGCAGCTGCTGGCCAAGCGCCTGCCGCACCTGCGGGAAATGCACAAGGCGCTGTTGGCCGGGCCGGCGATCTGGTTGTATCCGCGCTACGTGCTGACCTCCGGCAGCATCGGCTCGATTCTCAATTTCGGCATGATGAGCCTGTTATGCGGCACGCTTGATCAGCATCTGCGCCAATATGCACTGAGCGATGAGCAGCGCCGTGAAGGCATGCGCGCGGTGATGGTTACCACATTGCGCGGCTTCGCCCTGGTGCCGCTGGTGGCGCCGACCAGCGTGACCATCGCCATGGTTACCCGCGAAATGCCCCAGCTGACCTGGGCCACCATGGTGCCCTACGGTCTGGTGGCGGCGCTGTTGCTGATGGTGGTGGGTTGGCGCCGGGAAACCCGTGGCCTGTTGCGCTTGCGGGAGAATATCGGCGACAGCAGTCGAGCTGCCGGAATGGGCGCCTTGTTGCTGGGCAGTCTGCTGGGGCTGACGGCTATCGGGGTCCTGGCCTGGCTGAGCGTGCTGACCCCGTCACAGGCGGCGATGATCCTGATCCCGGTGGGCATCGCCAGTTATCTGTTGTGGTGCGAACGCTCGCCGCGGCGGGTGTTGGGCGAAATCAGCGACAACCTGGTCACCATGCACAACGAGATGTTCATCTTCGGCTGTGCGGCATTGATGGGCGGGGCACTGGGGGCGATCGTGCCGCTGGAGGAACTGGCGCTCTGGCTGGCCCAGGAGCCGAAATACAATATGCTGCTGGCGGTGGGGAGCCTGTTCGGTATTATCCTGCTGGCGATGGCTGGAGTGGCGCCCATCGTCTCGCTATCGCTGCTGGTCGGGCTGCTGGCCGAGCTGGCACGGTTGGGAGTGCCGATCATGACGCCGGCGCTGGGGCTGATGTGCGGCTTCTCGATTGCCATGATCTTCTCGCCGTTCGGCCCATCGACGCTGATCCTGGCGCGTTACAGTGGTGAGAATCCCCTGCGGGTGGCGTTCGGCTGGAATGGCCGCTTCGTCATCAGTGCATTGCCGCTGTTGTTGCTGCTATTGTTCATCGTCCATTGGCTGCAGTCCTGACACCATGCCCGAATTACCTGAAGTCGAAACCACCCGCCGCGGTATTGCTCCTCATCTGGAAGGGCACCGTGTGACCCGCCTCATCGTCCGCGACGCGCGCCTGCGCTGGCCGATCCCGGAGGACCTGGCGATCCAGGTCGAGAATCAGACCTTCACCGCCGTGCGCCGGCGCGCCAAATACCTCCTGATGGATATCGGCGGCGGCACCCTGATCAGTCACCTGGGCATGTCCGGCAATCTGCGCCTGGTGCCGGCCGAGACGCCGGTGCTCAAGCATGAGCATGTGGATATCGAGCTGGATTCCGGTCTGACCCTGCGCTACACCGATCCGCGCCGCTTCGGCGCCATGCTCTGGCAGCGCGCCGGTGAAGTGCATCCGTTGCTCGCCCGCCTCGGGCCCGAACCGCTGTCGGCCGATTTCGACGGTGAGCGGCTGTATCAGCTGTCGCGCAAGCGCAGCATGGCGGTCAAGCCGTTCATCATGGATAACGCGGTGGTGGTCGGCGTGGGCAATATCTACGCCACCGAGGCGCTGTTCGCCGCCGGTATCGACCCGCGCCGCGAGGCGGGGCGCATCAGCCGCGCGCGCTACCAGGTGCTGGCCGAGGAGATCAGGAAGGTGCTGGCGCGGGCCATCGAGAGTGGCGGCACCACCCTGCGTGATTTTATCGGCGGTGATGGCAAGCCGGGCTATTTCAAACAGGAGCTGTTCGTCTACGGGCGGGCCGGGCAGCTGTGCAAGGTGTGCGGCACGACCCTGTCGGAAGTTCGGTTGGGCCAGCGCAGTACGGTGTTCTGCCGGCGCTGTCAGCACTGAGCGAGGCCGTTTTTGCCGACCGGGTTGGCAAATTTCACCGGCCGCATTCCGCAACCGCGCGAATGTGCCTACAATGAGGTCGGCTGCAGGTTCCCGGGAAGGGGGCCGCGCCGCGACTTGAACGCCTATCGGGCCCACAACCAGGGATTATTATCATGCGCCTGTTACGTCACACCACCGCTCTGCTCGCCGGTCTGCTGCTCGCCGGCAGTGTCATGGCCACCGAGGCCAATTATGGTTACCAGGAACACGTCGAGAACCCCGGCATCTTCGCCATGGTCGGTGATCTGATCATCGCCCGGCCGATCGGCGCTGCCATCACGGCCGTCGGCGCCGCGGCCTTTGTCATCAGCCTGCCGTTCACCGCCCTGGCCGGCAATACCGCCGAAGCCGGGCAGGAACTGGTCGTGCGTCCCGGCAAGGAAACCTTCATGCGTTGCCTGGGCTGCACCAAGAGCGGCTACGGTCGCAAGCAGCAGGACGAGAGTCTCTAACGAGGCGCACGTTTACCGGGAGCCGGTAGCGCGAGCCCGTCTGTCAGGTAGTCGGGATTTATGCACAAGGTAATTCGCCAGGCCGGGTTGCCTGTCCTGCTGGTGGCCCTGCTTGGGCTGATGATCTGGAACAGCGCACTGGCCACGCTGGCGGCCGGAGTGGCGCTGTTTGTACTCGGTATCGGTCGGCTGGAGGAGGGCTTTCGCGCCTTCTCCGGCGGCGCGCTGGAGCGCTGGCTGAAGTGGAGTACCAGTGGCTTGTGGCGCAGCCTGCTGGTGGGCGTGATCAGCACCGCCATGGTGCAATCCAGCACGCTGGTAACCCTGCTCGGTATTGCCTTTCTGAGCGCCGGTCTGATCAATACCCTGGGCGGGGTCGGGCTGGTGTTCGGCGCCAACCTGGGCACCACCTCGGGTGCCTGGCTGATCGCCCTGGCCGGTCTCAAGCTGAATATGGCGCAACTGTCCATGCCGATGCTGGCCTTCGGTGTGTTTCTGGCACGGCGCGAGGAAACCGGCTGGCGCGGTGGTGGGCTGGCGTTGTTGGGCATCGGCCTGCTGTTTCTCGGTATCGACCTGATGAAGACCGGCTTCAGCGGCTTCGAGGGCGCTTTCGACCTTGCCCGCTACGCCGTGGAGGGCTGGGCCGGGGTGCTGCTGTTCGTGCTGATCGGCGCGCTGGCTACGGTGGTCATGCAGTCCAGCCACGCGACCCTGGTGTTGACCCTCGCAGCGATGGCCGCCGGCCAGGTGCAGTATGACAATGCCCTGGCCCTGGTGATCGGCGCCAACCTGGGGTCCACTGCCACCGCGTTGTTCGCCGCCATCGGCAGCAACAACGCCGGCCGGCGCATCGCCGCCACTCACCTGATCTTCAATCTGGTTACCGCGGGCGCCGCTCTGCTGTTGCTGCACCAACTGATCGCGGCCGTGGAATGGCTGGCCGATGTCGGTGGGCTGGCGGCGGATGCGCACATGCTCAAACTGGCGATCTTCCATACCGTGTATAACGTCTTCGGGTTGGTGCTCATGCTGCCCTGGAGTCCGTTGCTGGTGCGGGGACTGGAGCGTTGGTTGCCGGAGGAAGCGGCGATGGCCGACTGTGGCATGCTCAGTGAGCGGCCGCGCACCCGGGCCAAATATGTCAACGACACCGCCCTGCTGCACGCCGATACT
Source organism: Candidatus Pseudomonas excrementavium (assembly GCA_019116555.1). Lineage (GTDB taxonomy): Bacteria > Pseudomonadota > Gammaproteobacteria > Pseudomonadales > Pseudomonadaceae > Halopseudomonas > Halopseudomonas excrementavium. The sequence continues at coordinate 3,508 of DXBL01000238.1, read as the reverse complement.
GCGCTCAAGGTACTGGAGCAGGAGTTGCAGCACCTGGCCCAACTGAGCCGGCAGGTGGTGGGCGCAGCGCTGTATCTGCCCCATGATCTTACCGCGCTGCCGCCCGCCGAGCTGCACGCCCGGGTGCGCCAACCGGTTCCCCTGGCGGTACGGGAAGATGCCGATGCCCTGTATGAACGCCATATCAAGGGCGTGTATGCCGATATCGTCGACTTTCTGTCACACGTCGATGTGTCGCTGTTACCAGAGCAGCAGCAGGTGATGATGAATGTCAGTGTGGCCGCCCGGGATCTGGTGGCGGCAGTCAAGGCGGCCAAGCACCTGCAGAGCAACTTGCGCCAGCAGATCGACAGCAGCCAGCCGGTGATCCGCCAGGCGTACACCCAGCTGCGGGAGCAGGGCGGACTGTCCCTGCTGGAATTAGGGCATTGGCTGGACACAGTCGACGATACCCAGGGCCGTGAACGCCGTCTGGAGGATGGCGAGGCGCAGGACCAACGGTTCGCCGAGACTTTCCAGCGGGACTTGCAGCAGCATCTGCGCAATCGGGAACTGGATGGCTGGCAGGCCACCTCGCTACTCAATGACTTGCACTACCTGCTGCGGGTGCGCCGGCATCTGCGCCGTGGGCATATCGGCTTGACGCAACGGGTGTCGGCGGACGAGGCCGAGCGTCTGGAGCAGGCGGTCAACCTGGCCTGACCTGACCTGACCTGACCTGAACGGGGGCTTTGTCGTCTTCTGCTCTGTCATCTTGTTTCCCCGTCATCCTTCGCGCAGGCGAAGGATGACGAGGTTTGGGACGGCAGGGGTGGCAGGGGCTGGCCCAGTGAGGGGACGGATTATTGTGCAGCTGGGGCTGGGTGGCGGACGCTGGCCTGGCCCTCGCCCCGAGGATCGCTGGCGGCGCCGAGTTCGCCTTTGCGCTTGTCCCACAGCAATACCTGCATGTCGCCATAATCCCGGCCGACCGGTTTGATGCTGTGCCCCATGGCTTCCAGTGCTTTCTGCTGCGCGGCGGTGAAGGCGTTGTCTTCGACCTGGATATGATCCGGCAGATACTGATGGTGGAAGCGCGGGCGGCTGACCCACTCCGGTACCGGCCGGCCATCCATCGCCTGCAGCGTGCCGAGCAGCACCATGCTGATGATACGGCTGCCACCGGGAGTACCGAGAACGGCCAATTGGTCCGCATTCTCCAGCATGGTCGGGGTCATGCTCGACAGGGGGCGCTTGCCCGGGGCGATGGCGTTGGCCTCGCTGCCGGCAAGCCCGTAGCTGTTCTTGCCGTCCGGGTCGGCGGCAAAATCATCCATCTCGTTGTTCAGCAACACGCCGGTGCCCGGTACGGTGAACGCCGCGCCGAACGGCAGGTTGACGCTCAGGGTCGCGGCCACCGCATTACCCTGGCGGTCGATCAACGAGAAGTGGGTGGTATTGGTGCCTTCCTGAATGCCCTTGGGCTCACCCAGTTCGAGACTCGGCGTGGCGCGCTCGGGATCGATGCCGGACGCCAGTTGGCGGGCATGTTCCGGCGACAGCAGCCGCTCGGTCGGTACCGTGACAAAATCGCTGTCGCCCAACAGCATGGCGCGGTCGCGATAGGTGCGCCGCATCAGTTCGACCAGATTGTGGGTCCACTGGACGGAGCCGGGCGTGGCGGTGGGCAGATGGTCGAGGCCCTGCAGAATGCCGGCCAGGGTGATACCGCCGGCCGAAGGCAACGGCGCGCTGACCACCTCGAAGCCGCGGCTGGTAAAGCGCACGGGCTGGCGCTCGATGACCCGGTAACTGTCCAGGTCAGCCTGCTGCCAGATGCCGCCGGCAGCCTGCACACCGGCAATCAGCCGTTCGGCCACCGGTCCACCGTAGAACCCGGCATGGCCTTGCGCTGCCAGCGCGCGCAGGGTGGTGGCCAGCTCGGGTTGGCGGATCAGCGCATCGGCGGCGGGAATGGCGTTGTTCTGCAGGAAGATGCGCGCGGTTTCGGCATCCTGCTGCATGGCTTCCAGGCGGAAACCGACCAGCTGCCGGTAGCTCGGACCGGGCGCGAAGCCCTGCTCGGCGGCGGCAACCGCGGGAGCCAGACTCTGTTCCAGCGATAGCTCGCCGTAGCGCTCGGCCAGATGCACCAGGGCGGCAGGCAGGCCGGGAATTCCGGCGGCCAGCGGTCCGTTGATCACCCGCTGCAACTGGCGGTCATTGTCCTGGTCCAGGTACATATCGCGGTGGGCAGCCTGGGGTGCGGCTTCCCGGGCGTCGAGAAACTGATAGCGGGGACCGGCCTCGCCGGCTTCGCGCAGCAGGAAAAAGCCACCGCCGCCGATACCGGAGCCGTAGGGTTCGACCACCGCCAGGGTAGCGGCCACGGCGATGGCCGCGTCGAAGGCGTTGCCGCCCTGGTCGAGGATCTGGTGACCGGCTTCGGTGGCGGTCGGATGGGCGCTGGCAACAGCCTGTTGATCGGGGGCTGGCGCCGCCTGAACCGCAAAGCTGAGCAGCAGCGGCAGGACGAGCAAGGATCGCAGCAGTGTCATTCGGCGCTGGTGAGCAGCTGATATTTTTCCATCAGTTGCTCTTTGCTTTCGACCCGGTTGGGGTCGAGGGGGATGCAATCGACCGGGCAGACCTGCTGACATTGGGGTTCGTCGAAATGGCCCACGCATTCGGTGCACAGGCCGGGGTCGATGACGTAGATTTCCTCTCCCTGGGAGATGGCCCCGTTGGGACATTCAGGTTCGCAGACGTCGCAGTTGATGCAGTCGTCGGTAATGATCAGGGCCATCGGTTACTCCGTGAAGCGCTCGGTTCAGCCGTTGAAACGCTTGAGCAGGGCTTCATGTACGATCGGATGAACAAACTTGGTGACATCGCCACCCAGGGAGGCAATTTCCCGTACCAGGGTGGACGAGATGTAAGAATACTTCTCCGACGGTGTCAGGAACAGACTTTCTACCTCGGGTGCCAGTTGCCGGTTCATGTTGGCCAGCTGGAATTCATATTCGAAATCGGAAACCGCACGCAGGCCACGCAACAGTACATTGGCGCCGACATCACGGGTGAAGTGCGCCAGGAGTGTGGAAAACCCGACCACTTCGACGTTCGGAAAGTCCTTGAGTACTTCACGCGCCATGTCCACGCGCTGGTCGAGCGAGAACGCGGGGTTCTTCTTGGGGCTGGCGGCAACCGCCACGACCACCCGATCGAACAGCTTGGCGGCGCGGCCGACCAGGTCCATATGGCCCATGGTGATGGGGTCGAACGTGCCGGGATAGAGAACAGTATTCATTGGCTTTATCCTGCCTGTGGGTTCCGGAGGGGCGATGGTAGCGTAATGACCCGGTTGCGGCCAAATCGAGAATGCCCGCGATGCTGGTGCTCCGTGCATGATGAGACTGACCGGCAGGGTCGTCTCAACCCTGCCGGTCAGTCTCATCTGCAACTTCAGCGCTAGCTGACTTGCCGCACCAGGTGGGACGGTTTTTACCCCTCGCGCTGCCACAGGCTG
>DXBL01000237.1 GCA_019116555.1 Candidatus Pseudomonas excrementavium | reverse complement strand
TGGATCGGCAGGATATTCTGCGAGGCCATGGCGACCGCCAACAGCATGAACAGCAGAATGACGCGCAGCTTGCCGGTGCCACCTTCGCGCTGCCCATCGATCATGCGCAGGGCGCGGTCCGCCAGGGCATGGGCGGTGCCGGACTTGGCGATGGCCACGGCGAAGGCGCCGAGCAGAGCGTAGCTCAAGGCGACATTGGCGCCCTTACCCAGGCCGTTCTGGAAAGCCTGCAGGGTGGCATCCAGGCTCAAGCCGCCCAGCAGCCCGCCAGTGACGGCGCCGATAATCAGCGCCACGACTACGTGTACGCGGCACAGGCTCAGGATGAGCATTACTGCAACCGCAACGACCACTGCATTCATGGTTACGTCCTGTTCGAAAGATCAATTGCAAGGGGGAGGGCGCGTACTCTGCCGGATGGCTCTGGTGCTGTCAAAAGTTCCGGATGAAATTGTTTCGGGTTAATACCTGGCTGGTACAACGCAAACCGGCGTCCGTGGACGCCGTTGCGACCAGCTGTTGCCTCAGATTCTGAAGCGTCCGATCAACCCGCTGATCTGCTGGCCGATGCGCGCCAGATGCTGGCTGGCCTGGGCGGTCTGCTGGGCGCCATCGGTGGTTTCCCGGGCCAGCTCCGCCGCCTCGGTCACGTTGCGGTTCACATCCTCTACCACGGTGGACTGCTGGGTGGTGGCGCTGGCGATGGACGCATTCAGGCTGACCAGGTGCTGCATCGAGGTGGCAATCTGTTCCAGCGCCTGTCCCGCCGCATTGACCTGCTCGACGCTGAGCTCGGAATAGCGGCTGCTTTCGTTGATCACGCTCACCACCGATTCGGTGTTGGTCTGCAGGCGGGTGATCATGCCGTGGATTTCCTCGGTTGATTTCTGGGTGCGCTGGGCCAGGTTGCGTACCTCATCCGCGACCACGGCGAAGCCGCGACCCATCTCACCGGCGCGCGCGGCCTCGATGGCAGCGTTGAGAGCCAGCAGGTTGGTCTGCTCGGCGATGGCGCGGATCACATCCAGTACCGTGGCAATTTCTCGCGCATCAGCGGACAGCGTGGCCATGTGGTCTACAGCGGTATTCACGCTGGTCGACAGATTCTGGATCTGCGCGATGGTCTTCTCCACCTGCCCGCGACCGAAATCGGCACCCTCGTTGGCGTTTTCCACTTCCTGCGCGGCAGCGTTGGCATTCTGCGCCACGTCCTGCACACCATAGGTAATCTCATTGACCGCCGTGGCCATCAGTTCCATCCGTTCGGACTGGCGGGTCATCCCGGCGAGGCTGGCGTTGCTGATCTGATCCAGCTGCTGGCTCGCGCTGATCATCTGGTTGGCGCCATCGCCCAGTTGCTGGATGAGTTTGCGCAGATTGCCGGTGAAGGTGTTGAAGTGCCGGGCGAGCAGGGCGATTTCATCCTGGCCGTTGGCGTCCAGCGTGCGGGTCAGGTCGCCATCGCCATCGGCGATCTCGCCCATGGCCCGCACCACGTGGTCCAGCGGCCGGGTGATGCTGCGCCCGATGACATACAGGCTGGCGATCATGATCAACAGAATCACCGCGACCACCGACAACGCCCAGATGACCTGGGTGCGGAACCGGCTCTCCATTTCGGTCAGCAGGATGCCGGTGCCGATCATGTAATCCCAGGGTTTGAAATGGGTAAACGCGGCCAGGCGGCGAACGGGATCATCCTCACCGACCTTGCCGCCCGGTTTGACCCAGTCATATTCGTAGTAGCCGGTACCTTGGGTGCGGACGAGATCGACCATTTCCTGGATTACGTTGACCGAGCCGTCCCGGCCCAGGGTGCTGAGATCCACACCCTCGGTTTCAGGGGCGAATGGGTGCATGCGCATGACATAGTTCATGTCATTGACCCAGAAGTATTCGTTGCTGTCGTAGCGCAGACCGCGCAGTGTTTCGAGAGCCTGCTGCCGCGCCTGTTCGCCGGTCAGCTCGCCGCTGAGTTCCCGGGCGTGATAATGGGCCAGCAGGCCCTGTGCGGTTTCCACCAGATGAGTGGCCTTGGTGATCTGGGCGGAATGGATTTCCTTGCGCAGATGATCGAGCGAAATGAAAGTAAGCACCAGCAGGCTGGCGAGCGAGACAATCAGGATGAGCCACATCCGTTGGTTAATTCTTATTCTGCGCAACAGCTCCATTTTTCCTTCTCCGGCATCTGTTTCCTGGTAACTGCGGTCTGGTCGAGCCAGACTACCTACTGCTGTATCGGTCGGATTGACGGATACTGAAGGACTTTTCGCATGCTGACCAGTGTCCAAGGGCCACTATTTGTCCGGTGAATCCCTGTGCACGGTCATTTCCTCTGGCAATCAGCAGTCGCTGCGGACCTTCCGGCGGCTGTCCGGGCGTGCTAAATTGCCGCCGCTGTTCGGCAGGGATGGCACTTTTCGCCTATGCCCCGGTCTATCTGTTTGTTTCCCAAAGGATATTTTATGCAGTTATCTATCAAGAGCTTGTCCCTCGCAGCCCTGTTGAGCACAGCCGTGGTATCCAATGGTGTGATCGCCGATGCCAAGGAAGCCATCGACCCGCCGGAAGATGCCGTCCTGACCGAAGATATCGCCGGGAAGGTGGTGGTGGGCTGGGTCGAGAAAGGCCTGATTCTGCCCGAGGAAGCAGTCGTCAAGGTCAAGGTGGACTCCGGCGCGCTGACCTCGTCCATGCATGCGGTGAACATGGAACGCTTCACCCGCAAGGGCAAGCGCTGGGTGCGTTACGACGTGCCGGTGGTGGATGCCGATACCGGCAATAAGGTCACCCTGCATTTCGAGCGTCCGGTATATCGGCAGATGACGGTGCGCGGTGCGGGGGGCGAGGACTACCGGCCGGTGGTGAAGATGCGCATGTGCATCGGCAACCGGATCTATGAGGAGCAGTTCTCCCTGCGTGATCGCAGTGACATGACCTACCCGGTACTGCTGGGTCGACGCACCATCGAGCACATCGGTTTGATCGACGTATCCGATACCTTCATGCTGCCGTTGGATTGCCCGGACGCGGCCAGCGAGGAAGAGCGCAACCGGCAGCAGTTACTGAAGGAAGATGCCAGCCTGGTGGATGACAGTCAGATCGATCAGCCGTCGGAAGCCGAAGAGGAAGATGACGAGCAGGAACGCGGCGAGTGACCCGTCAGGCCTTCTCAGGCTGACAACCACCCCAGCGCCGCCGTGGCGAGTACCACCAGCCACGGCGGCAGCTTCCAGAATACCAGGGCGACGAACGCAGTCAGCGCCAGGGCAAAGTCCTGGGCGGTGTTGATCGCGCTGGTCCACACCGGTTGATAGAGCGCTGCCAGCAGCAGACCGACCACCGCAGCATTGATACCCGCCAGGGCAGCCTGGGTGCGTGGACTGCGGCGCAGCTGCGCCCAGAACGGCAGCGCACCGATCACCAGCAGAAACGATGGCAGGAAGATCGCCAGCAGGCAGATCAGCCCGGCGATCCAGCCGGGTAATCCGGTGTTCATGGTTGTGCCAAGAAAGGCGGAGAAAGTGAACAGCGGACCGGGCACGGCCTGGGTCGCACCATAGCCGGCCAGAAAGGTATCAGCATCCACCCAGCCGGGTTGCACCGTTTCCGCTTCCAATAGTGGCAGCACCACATGGCCGCCGCCGAATACCAATGAGCCCACTCGATAGAAACTGTCAACCAGTGCCAGCATCTGACTGGGTATCAGTGCGGCCAGCAGAGGCAAGCCGAGCAGCAGGATGAAGAACAGCGCCAGTGCCAGCGAACCGGCTCGGCGGCTGACCTGCAGCGGCAACGCATCCTGCTGTGCATTGGTGGTGGGGCTGATGAGCCAGAGGCCGAGCAAGCCGGCGATCACCAGAATCAGGGGCTGAGCCCAGATGAAGGGCAGCAGGAGTATGGCAACTGCAGTGCTGGCCATGAGCGTGACGCGCAGCCGGTCGGGGCACAGGGTGCGGGCCATGCCCCAGACCGCCTGCGCGACCACGGCCACGGCCACCACTTTCAATCCCTGCAATACACCGGCGTTCAGACTGTTCTGGTAGACCAACGAAGTGGCAAAGGTTATCAGCGCCAACGCCGAGGGCAGAGTGAAGCCGGCCCAGGCGGCCAACGCACCGCGGTAGCCGGCCCGGGACAGGCCCAGCGCCAGGCCCACCTGACTGCTGGCCGGGCCGGGCAGAAATTGACAGAGGGCAACCAAGTCGGCGTAGCTGCGTTCGGCAAGCCAGCGTCGCCGCACCACGAACTCGTCGCGAAAATAGCCCAGGTGTGCCACGGGTCCGCCGAAGGAGGTCAGGCCCAGGCGCAGAAAAATCAGAAATACCGACCAGGGGCTGCGATCAACCTCGCCAGAGCGCCGGGGCGCAGCCTGGGTCATTTTCTTTCTGTCCTGGCCGGGTGAAAGGGGTCACCACATGAGGTCATCGGGCACCTTGAAGTCGGCGTAGGGATCATCCTCGTCCGCTTGCTCCGTCTCTATCTTGGCGATAATCACCGGCCAATGCGGTGCGCGCTCGGCGACCTTCTCCGCGATGTCCAGCGGAATGACTTCGAAATGTCCCGACAGCCGCACGATACCCAGCTTGCCGCGGCTGAGCTTGTCGAACTGTTCGGCAGTGACGTAGATCTTCTTGATCTTGTTCTTGGCCACGAACTGATAGGCGGTGTCGCCACCGCTGCGGTCCAGTTTGGCCTGCTCGATCAGCTGTTTGGCCTGGGCCTCGCGTTCACGGCGAGCCGCTTCTTCCTGGCGCTGCTGGTTCAGCAGGCGATCGCGCTCGGCCTTGTCGGCACGCGCCTTCTCCACCGCGGCTGCGGTGTCATGCACCTTCTCCGGGGTGTTCTTGGCTGCTTTCTTCTTGGCGCGCTGGGCCTGCTTGAGTTTCTTTTCGTCGACCAGTCCGGCCTTGAGCAACTGGGCTTGCAGTGAATTGACCATGCTGTGGAACTACCTGTTACGCGGCTGAAAATGAAAGTGGGCGCATTCTAGCATCAGTCCTGCTGCTTCTCCCGCCTCTCCTGCGCTTCGAGTTCAGCTTGCCGGGCTTTGATGCGCTTCATCTGCTCATCGCCGATCGGCATCTTGTTGGCGGTCTTGCGCAACATATACAGCCCGCCGATGACAGTAGCAAGAATGATGATAATGAAAAGCCAGCCGATGCCAGACATATCGAACTCCTTTATTTGCAAGTCTGCTCTCAGGATGGTTAAAGGATCCGCGTATGGCAAATAAAGCAACATGACTTATCTTCGGCGCTTACTAAATCGTCATATGAGGCGAAATAAAAAGGTTATATGGTTTTATTCGTCAATTATGACGATATGAAGATTAGAGAAACACTTTCCGACGAGGCGGTGCTCAAGATGCTGGGCGACCGCATCACACGTCAACGCCTGGATCTGGGGCTGACGCAGGCCATGCTGGCTGAACAGGCAGGTATTTCCAAGCGCACCCTCGAGCGGCTGGAGGCCGGCGCCTCGACGCAACTGACCAGTTTCATCCGTGTTCTGCGAGTGCTGGATCTGATCCCCGGGCTGGATCAACTGGTTCCGGCTGACGAGCCGTCCCCCATGGCGCTACTTCGCGGCAAGGGGCGCGCACCGCAGCGTGTTCGCCGGCCCGCTCAGGTCGGCACGCAGGAGCCTGACGCGCAATGGCAATGGGGCGATGACGGATGACCACACTGGCCGAGGTGCGCCTCTGGGGAAGAACCATCGGTGCGGTGTCGTTGGCAGCAGGCGCTGAGGTTGCGTCGTTTCAGTACGATCCGGCTTTTGTACGCAGCGGCATCCAGCTGGCGCCCTTGGTGATGCCGCTGGCCAACCGGGTCTATCAATTCCCGGCGCTGGCCCGGCAAACCTTCCATGGCCTACCGGGGTTGCTGGCGGACAGTTTGCCGGACAAGTTCCGGCGACGGCTTCGAGTACTGGTTGCTGAAATTCGATGGGGTGGCGAATAACCGTGATCGGGAGCTGAATGACCCCCAGGGGTTTGGCGCCATCGAATATGCCTATTACCTGAGGCGCGGGCGGCGGGTGTGGACATGAATGAATGCCGTCTCCTGGAAGAGGGCGGCCGGCGGCACTTCATGACCCGTCGCTTCGATCGGGATGAGCGCGGTGGCAAACTGCATATGCAGTCCCTGTGTGCCCTGGGCCATTTCGACTTCAACCAGGCGGGCGCGTACTCCTACGAGCAGGCAATGCTGGTGATCCGGCACCTGGGCTTGCCGATGCAGGCGCGAGAAGAACAGTTTCGCCGTATGGCGTTCAACATCATCGCGCGCAACCAGGACGACCATGTAAAAAACATTGCTTTCCTGATGGATCGCCAGGGTAACTGGTCCCTCTCGCCGGCCTTCGACGTCACTTATAGCTATAACCCGCAGGGCATGTGGACAGGCTCGCATCAGATGTCGATGAACGGCAAGCGGGACGGCTTCATGCTGGAGGATTTCAAGGCCTGAGCCAGGCAGGTCGGGCTCAAACGCGGCCGGGCTGAGGCCATTGTTGCCCAGGTGCATGAGAGCATTCTGCGCTGGCCTGAGTTTGCTGATCGCGGTGGTATTGACGAGCAATGGATGAGTCAGATCCGCGCGCAGTTGAGGCTTGACTTAATCTGACGAAAGATTAGAATGCGCGCCTGCTTCGATGACAGGCACGCGAGTGTCGGAATCGATCAGATGCGCAGCGGTAGTTCAGTTGGTTAGAATACCGGCCTGTCACGCCGGGGGTCGCGGGTTCGAGTCCCGTCCGCTGCGCCATATACCGAAAGCCCAGGATCGCCAGATCCTGGGCTTTTTTCGTTTCTAACGCCAGTGCCGGGTGCAGCTCAGTTGCCAGGATACTCGGCAACGACCTCAAGCTGCCCGCCCTTGGTCAGACCGACCACCTGATAGGGATCCTGGCGGTCGCCGTATTCCATGCCGGGCGAGCCCATCGGCATGCCGGGTACCGCGATGCCCAGCAGGTCGGGCCGTTCCCGCAGCGCCAGTACCTGCTCAGCGGGCACGTGCCCTTCGATGAACTGCCCGTCGATCACGGCGGTATGACAGGAGCCCAGGCGTGGTGGTACGCCCAGTTCCTGTTTCACTGTCGCCATATTGGCTTCGACATGGTCGTTGACGCTGAAACCATTGCTTTCCATGTGCTTGATCCACTCCTTGCAGCAACCGCAATTGGCGTCACGGTGCACATCGATGGTCAGGCCATCGGCTGCCTGGGCCAGGCCACCGAACAGCAAGGCGGTAAGGGCTACGAGACGAAGTCTGGTGCGCATGCGATATTCCTCGTTGATCGGTATCAGCTGCAGCCGCCGCAGCAGGTAGTGTGACCATCATGCCCGGGTGCTGCCGCAGCTGGATAGCCCGCGGCGTCCAGTGCGCTGATCAGCGCTGCGCTGTCGGCGCTTCCGGCGACCATGACCTTGCCGTCCTCGAGGCTGACATTGACATCAGTCACGCCGGCCACGGCTGTCAGCGCTTCGGTGACATGTTTGACGCAGCTGTTGCAGGTCATTTGCTGAACATTCAACTGGATGGAACTCATGGTTGGCACTCCTGTGTGCGTGGGATGTGCGCATTTTCAACCCTGACACCATGGCAAGGTCAACCCGGATCCAGCTTTTTCTGACTGTCTATAATGGGCATTGCGGCGGAGCCTCGCTCCCCGATTCTTTCGCCAATGAACGAGGGTGGTCACGTGAGAATATTCACCATATTAGTCGGGGTGGCCTGCGTCTTGGTCGGCCTGGCACTGGCGTTGGGGGGCGGCTATCTGGTGGTACTGGGCGGAAGCTGGTACTACCTGCCGGCGGGATTGGCGATAGTGGTCGCCGGGTTGCTGATTGCCAAGGGGCGGCCAGCCGGGGCGGGGTTGTTTGCGCTGGTCTTGCTCCTGTCGGTGATCTGGGCGATCTGGGACGCGGGGCTGGAATTCTGGCCGTTGGTGTCGCGGTTATTCATGCTGGCGGTGATGGGCATGGTCATCGCTTTTATCTATCCGTCGATGGTCCGTCGTATCGGCGGGGTGCCGGGCCGAGGGGCAACGGTCATCCCGGTGGTGATGCTGGTCGGTGTTGTGGCTACCTTTGCCGCGATGTTCGTGCCCATGAATTCGCAACTGGCCGAACGCGCCCCAGAGCGGATTCCGTTACCGGAAGACTATGCCCAGGGCGACTGGATGCACTGGGGCAATACCACCCATGGCGATCGCTTTGCCGCGCTGGACCAGATAACCCCGGCGAATATCGATCAACTCGAAGTGGCCTGGACGTTCCGTACCGGCGAGCTGCCCGAGAGCACCGGCTCCGGCGCCGAAGACCAGAACACTCCACTGCAGATTGGCGACACCCTCTACTACTGCAATGCCTACGGTAAGGTATTCGCGTTGGATGTGGACTCTGGCGAGCAGCGCTGGATGTTCGACCCTGAAGGGCATGCGCCGGTGTGGCAGCGCTGCCGCGGCCTCGGCTATTTCGCCGAGGAAGGAGCAGAGGCAAGCGCCGATGCTCCGGCGGGTGAGCTGGCCGCAGCCAGTTGCCAGCGCCGCCTGTTCCTGCCCACCGGCGATGCTCGCCTGCTGGCTATCAACGCCCAGACCGGCGAGCTCTGTGACGACTTCGGCAATAACGGCACGGTGGACCTGAAGGTGGACATGGGCGAGGTGAAGGATGGCTACTATCAGCAGACCTCCACACCCTTGGTAGCAGGTGAGCTGGTGGTCGTCGGCGGCCGTGTGGCGGACAACTTTCATGTGGGCGAGCCGCCGGGCGTGGTTCGCGCCTTCGATGTGCGCAGCGGTGACCTGATCTGGGCCTGGGACCCCGGCAATCCGCAGACGACCCGTCGCCCGCCAGCCGGGGAGACCTATACCCTGGGCACTCCCAACGTCTGGTCGGCAATGTCCTACGACGCCGACCTGGGCCTGATCTACCTGCCCACCGGCAACACCACGCCGGACTTCTGGGCCGGCCAGCGCACCGAGTTGGATGATAGATACAGCTCTTCGCTGGTCGCCGTCGAGGCGCAGACTGGCCGGGTACGCTGGCATTTTCAGATGACTCATCACGATATCTGGGATTTCGACCTGCCGGCGCAGCCCTTGTTGTACGACATTCCAGACGGGCAGGGCGGCAGCATGCCGGCCGTGGTTCAGGTGACCAAGCAGGGCGAGATCTTCATGCTCAACCGAGTGACCGGCGAGCCTATCGCCGAGGTCGAAGAACGGCCCGTTCCCGCAGGGGATCTGGAGGGTGAGCGCTATGCGCCGACCCAGCCGTTCTCCGTGGGCATGCCCTCGATCGGTAACGAGACCCTGGTGGAGTCGGACATGTGGGGAGCGACCTTGCTGGATCAGTTGATCTGCCGCATCCAGTTCGCCGACATGCGCCATCAGGGCGTGTACACGCCGCCGGGGCTGGATCGCTCGCTGCAGTATCCCGGTTCGCTGGGCGGCATGAACTGGGGCAGCGTTTCCGTGGACCCGACCACCAGCTACATGTTCGTCAATGACATGCGCCTGGGGCTGGCCAACTACATGTTGCCCAGAGACGCCATTCCGGAGGATGCCAGCGGCATCGAAATGGGTATCGTGCCGATGGAAGGCACACCTTACGGAGCCATGCGCGAGCGGTTCTTGTCGCCGTTCGGTATTCCTTGCCAGAAGCCGCCATTCGGCACCATGTCGGCGATTGACCTGAAAACCCAGGAGCTGGTCTGGCAGGTGCCGGTGGGGACTGTGCGTGACACCGGCCCGATGGGCATCAAGATGCGCTTGCCGATTCCGGTCGGCATGCCGACCCTGGGCCCGTCGCTGGCGACCGAGACCGGTTTGTTGTTCTTCGCGGGCACTCAGGACTATTACCTGCGGGCGTTCGACAGCTACACC
>DXBL01000236.1 GCA_019116555.1 Candidatus Pseudomonas excrementavium | reverse complement strand
AGAAAATCGGCGGTGCCGAACACCGAACCACTGAGTATTGCCAGACGCATCTTTACCCCCTTGGAAGAATAACCGGGCGCATAGTATGCCCGAATCGGCATCCACCTGCCGGACCCAGCGGGGCGAACATGCTAAGATGCCGCATTCGACCGACCACCAGACCCCCGGCACCATGAACGATCAGCAGACCATTCTGATTACCGGAGCAGCCCAGCGCGTGGGCCTGCATTGCGCCCAGCGTCTTGCGGCTGACGGTTTTCGGGTGATCATCACCTGCCGCCGGCCACGCCCGCAGTGGCAGGATGAGCCGCTGGAGAATATCGAGGTACTGCTGGCCGACTTCTCCACCGAAGCCGGCATCCAACAACTGATCGACACCCTGACCCGCCGGCAGATTCGCCTGCGCGCGCTGATTCACAACGCCTCGGAATGGATGAACGATGACCACCCCGCCGAGGCCTTCCAGCGCATGTTCATGGTGCATATGCAGGCGCCCTACCTGCTGAACCTGGCCTGCGCCGAGCTGTTCGATCCGGAGGTGACCGGGGATATCATCCATATCAGTGATCATGTCGCCCAGCGCGGCAGCGCCAAGCACATCGCCTACAGTGCCACCAAGGCCGGGTTGGAAGGCCTCAGCCGCTCCTTCGCCGCCCGCTTCGCGCCGCGCATCAAGGTCAATACCATCGCGCCGGCGCTGATCATGTTCAATGAGGGTGACTCCGAGGAATACCGGACGCAGGCGCTGGCCAAATCGGCGCTGGGCATCGAGCCCGGCCCGGGGGTGGTCTATCAGGCCGTCCGCTACCTGCTGGACACCCCCTACGTAACCGGTACCTGCCTCGACCTGAACGGCGGCAGGAACCTGAAGTGAATCCACAAGAGAATTCCGATGAGCCTTGAAAAACTGACCAGCAACTACCACGACATCCTGACCAACCTGGGCGAAGATCCCCAGCGTGAAGGACTCAAAGGCACGCCCCTGCGCGCGGCTAAGGCCATGCAGTTTCTCTGCCGCGGCTATGACCAGTCGCTGGAAGAGATCGTAAATGGCGCGCTGTTCGAGTCCTCCAGTGACGAGATGGTGATCGTCAAGAACATCGAACTGTACTCCCTGTGCGAACATCACATGCTGCCCTTCATCGGTAAGGCTCATGTTGCCTACATGCCCAATGGCAAGGTAGTGGGCCTGTCCAAGGTGGCGCGCATCGTCGACATGTACGCTCGCCGCCTGCAGATCCAGGAAAGCCTCACCCGCCAGATCGCCGAGGCTGTGCAATCGGTGACCGATGCCCAGGGCGTGGCTGTGGTCATCGAGGCCAAGCATATGTGCATGATGATGCGCGGCGTGGAAAAACAGAACTCCTCCATGCTCACGTCAGTGATGCTCGGCAGCTTCCGCGAGTCGGTCAACACCCGCCAGGAATTCCTGCAGTTGATCGGCCGGAGCAACTGACATGGAGCGTCTTGAGCCAGGCATGGCGCGCATCCGGATCAAGAACCTGCGCCTGCGTACCTTCATCGGCATCAAGGAAGAAGAAATCAACAACCGGCAGGACGTGCTGATCAACGTCCGCATCCTCTACCCGGCCGACAGCGCGGTGACCGAGAACGAGATCGATCACGCCCTGAACTACCGCACCATCACCAAGGCGCTGATCAGCCATGTGGAAAACAACCGCTTCGCCCTGCTGGAACGGCTGACCCAGGAGCTGCTGGATATCATCATGCAGCACGAGCAGGTGCGTTATGCCGAAGTCGAAGTGGACAAACCCCACGCCCTGCGTTTTGCCGAATCCGTGTCCATTACCCTGAGCGCCGAACGCCCATGACCGCCGAGCAATTCAAGGCCCGCCTGGGAACGCCCAAGCACCGGTTTGCCGACACCCTGGCATTTATCGAGCAGCACTACCAGTATGAGCCCAGCGGCTTTCGCAACGGGCCGGTGCAAAACAGCGCAGAGCAGAACCAGGGGTCCTGCAAGGTCCTGGCCATGGCACTGGATCAGGGGCTGACTGATGACCAGACCCTGCAGTGCTTTGCTGAGCATTACCAAGCCGTGCTGGCCAGTCCGGACGGCAACGAGCACGCCAATATCCGAGCCCTGATGCAACACGGCCTGGCTGGCGTACTGTTTGAACGTCAGCCGCTGACCCGGCGCTGAACGATTTCGGCCACTGACAGAAACGGAGCCCGCATGGCGGTCAAGCAGCTGTTACCCACTGGGGACTTCCCCGCCCCCGGCCTGTTTCGTCGCCTGGCCAGCGCCTTCTATGATCTGCTGCTGGTGTTGGCATTGCTGATGGTGCTGATCCTGGTCTATCAGCAAGGTATTCTGCGCATGGTCTACGGCAGCGACACGCTGCAGGCGATGTCCGATGCCGGCGCCCTGGACCGCGATCCGCTGTTGACCATCCTGATGATTATCGCCATCTACGGGTTCTTCGGCTTGTTCTGGACCCTGCGCGGTCAGACACTGGGAGCGCAAGCCTGGCGGCTTCGAGTGCAACAGCCTGACGGCCGCTCCATCACCTGGCAGCAATCGCTCAACCGCGTCACGGTTGCACTGATTTCCTGGCTCTGCGGCGGTCTGGGTATCTGGTGGGCATTGTGGGACAAGCAGTCGCGTACCTGGCAAGACATAGCCTCCGGCACCCGGACGGTGGTGTTGCCGAAAAAGTAAGGGTATCCTCGGAGTCGCGAAGCATCAGGCGCCAGTGATGCTCCGCTTCCCGAGTGCAGTTACCAGTTCTTGTACTGCGTCTCGTAACCGGTGCCGCAGAAGTCACAGCTCGGATCGATGAACATGGTTCGCCG
>DXBL01000235.1 GCA_019116555.1 Candidatus Pseudomonas excrementavium | reverse complement strand
GGCGGCGGTTGAGCGGGGACAACTGGAAACGCGACATCGCTCAACCCTCCCGGCTTTCGAAGTCGATACGCGGATCGACCAGGGTGTAGGCAATATCGCCGATCAGCTTCACCACCAGCCCGAGCAAGGTGAAGATGTACAGGGTACCGAACATCAAGGGGTAATCACGGTTGATGGCGGCCTCGAAACCGAGCAGGCCCAGGCCGTCCAGGGAGAAGATCACCTCTATCAGCAGGGCACCGGTGAAGAACACGCTGATCAGCGCCGAGGGAAAACCGGCGATGATCAGCAGCATGGCGTTGCGAAACACATGGCCATAAAGCACCCGGTTCTCCGATAGCCCCTTGGCCCGGGCGGTGGTCACGTACTGCTTGCCGATCTCGTCCAGAAAGCAGTTCTTGGTCAGCATGGTCAGGGTGGCGAAGCTGCCGATGACCATGGCGGTGATCGGCAGCACCAGGTGCCACAGGTAGTCGGTGATCTTGCCCCAGGTATCCAGCTCCTCCCAATTGTTGGAGGTCAGCCCGCGCAGCGGAAACCAGTCGAAGTAGCTGCCGCCGGCGAACACCACGATCAGCAGGATCGCCAGCAGGAAGCCGGGGATGGCATAACCGACGATGATCAGCGAGCTGGTCCAGACATCGAATGCCGAGCCGTGGCGGATCGCCTTGCGAATGCCCAGCGGGATAGAGATCAGGTAGGTCAGCAAGGTAGTCCAGAGCCCGAGGGAAATGGATACGGGCATCTTCTCGATGATCAGGTCGATGACGCTGGCATCGCGAAAGAAGCTATCGCCGAAGTCGAAGGTCAGGTAACCCTTGATCATCAGCCAGAAGCGCTCGTGGGCTGGTTTATCGAAGCCGTACATCCGTTCGATCTCGGCGATGATTTCCGGGTCCAGACCCTGGGCACCACGGTAGTTGCCGCCGCTGGAGACTTCGCCCTGGGCGCTGCCGCCAATCCGGCTGGTTGCCCCTTCGAAGCCTTCCAGGTTGGCGATCATCTGCTCCACCGGGCCGCCAGGTGCGGCCTGGATGATCAGGAAGTTGATCAACAGGATGCCGAACAGCGTCGGAATGATCAGCAACAGGCGCCGGATGATGTAGGCGAGCATGGCTCAGGGCTCCTGCTCTGGGGTCGGTAACACCGATACCGGTTCCGGGGCGCCGGGCTTCACCCACCAGGTATACATGCCCACATCGTACTTGGGCGCTTGTTCTGGATGGGCGAACTTGTCCCAGTAGGCCACGCGGTAGACCGGCGTATGGTAGTTGGGCACCAGGTAATGGCCGGCGCGCAGCACCCGGTCCAGGGCGCGGGTATGGGTGATCAGCTCGGCCCGCGAGTCGGCGATGATCAAGCCTTCCACCAGCTGGTCGATGGCCGGGTCGCGCAGGCCGATGAGGTTGCGGCTGCCGGGGTTGTCGGCGCTGGAGGAATGCCAGTATTCACGCTGCTCGTTACCCGGTGAGTTGGATTGGGGAAAGCTGGTGACCACCATGTCGAAATCTCTCGAACGCAGCCGGTTTACATACTGCGAAACATCGATGCGGCGTAGCTGCATATCGATCCCCAGGGAGGCCAGGTTGCGCTTGAAGGGCAGCAACACCCGCTCGAAGTCGGCCTGGATCAACAGGAACTCGAAGCTCAGCGGCACTCCTTCGGCATTGATCAACTGGTCGTTCTCGATCCGCCAGCCGGCCTCCTGCAACAGCTCGTAGGCCTGGCGACGCTGATCGCGGATATTGCCGCTGCCATCGGTCTGGGGAGGTATGTAGACGCTGTCGAACACGGTCTTGGACAGTTGTTCGCGCAATGGTTCCAGCAGCGCCAGTTCGTCTTCCCCGGGCAGGCCCTCGGCCGCCAGTTCGGAGTTGCCGAAGTAGCTGGCGCTGCGGGTGTAGGCGCCATGGAACAGGCGCCGGTTGGCCCATTCGAAGTCGAACAGCAGGGCGATCGCCTGGCGCACGCGAATGTCCTGAAAATACGGCTTGCGCAGATTGAAGATGAAGCCCTGCATGCCCTGGGTGTTCTGGTTGGCGATCTCTTCCTTGATGATGCGACCTTCACTCAGCGCCGGGCTGTCATAGCCGGTGGCCCAGTTCTTGGCGCTGAACTCCAGGTTGAAATCCAGCTGGCCGGCCTTGAATGCTTCCAGGGCGACGCCGGTGTCGCGGTAGTAATCCACTACCACCCGATCGAAGTTGTAGAAACCCTTGCGTACCGGCAGCTCGGCCGCCCAGTAATCGCGAACCCGCTCAAAGCTAACCGAGCGACCGGGGCGCACCTGGCCAATGCGGTAGGGGCCGCTGCCCAGCGGTGGTTCCAGTCCATTGCGGGTGAAATCCCGCTCGGCCCAGAAATGTTCCGGCAGCACCGGCAATTGGCCCAGGACCATCGGCAGTTCGCGGTTGTTGCCGTGGTGGAAGTGGAAGGTCACGCTGCGCTCGGTGTCGGCCACCACCTCTTTCACATCGGCGTAATAGGCCTGATAGAAAGGGGCGCCCTGTTCTATCAGGGTGTTGAAGGTGAACACCACGTCGGCCGCGGTGACCGGCTCGCCGTCATGAAAGCGCGCCTCGGGGCGCAGATGGAAGCGCACCCAGGTATTGTCCGACGCCTGTTCGATACGTTCGGCCAGCAGACCATATTCGGAAAAGGGCTCGTCCATCGACTGCACGGTAAGGGTGTCGTAGATCAGGCCGAGCTCCTCGGCCGCCGTGCCCCGGCTGATGAAGCCGTTGAAGGAATCGAAGCTGCCAAACCCCGACAACCGCAGGGTGCCGCCCTTGGGCGCCTGAGGATTGACGTAGTCGAAGTGGGAAAAGTCTTCGGGGTATTTCGGCGGCTCGCCGTAGAGGGTCAGTGCATGGCCGCCGGGCGCCGCGAGGGCGAGCGTCGATGCTGCCAGCAGCAGGCATCCCAGACAGGTTTTCACGGTATCGAACATCGAGGTGGCCTTCCTGTTCAGTCGGTCTTGTTATCTATCCACCAACTGCGGATGGACAATGAGTAGGGTGGAGTCGGCAATGACCGCAGCGTACTTCGATGGGCAATGCGGTGGTAGTTTATATACCAGTTTGGAATTGTATAGTGCTCCCACAACAACACCCGGTCGATGGCCTTGGCCGCCGCGATCTGCCTGGTGCGGGTGTTGGCGGTCAGCAGCGTGTCCAGCAACTGGTCGACGACCGGGTTGGCGATGCCGGCATAATTGCGGCTGCCCTTGACGTCGCGCTGGGACGAGTGGAAATAGACATGCTGCTCGTATCCTGGCGACAACGTCTGCGGTAGCGTGGTGAGGATCATGTCGAAGTCGAACTGGTCGAGCCGGGCCTTGTATTGGGCACGGTCGACGGTGCGGATGCGCAGATCGATGCCCAGGCGGGCCAGATTGGTGCTCCAGGGTAATAGGATACGCTCCAGACTCGGGTTGACCAGCAGCACCTCGAAGGTCAGCGGCCGGCCCTCAGCATTCTGCAACCGGCCATTTTTCAGGCTCCAACCGGCTTCGGCGAATAGCTCCACCGCCTGACGCAGGGTGTCCCGCGGGATGCCCCGGCCATCGGTGGTTGGCAGGCTGAAGGGTTGCAGAAACAGCTCATCGGGCAACTGGTCGCGATACTCGGACAGATAGAGGAACTCCTGACCGGCCGGCAATTCCGTGGCGCTGAACGGGCTGTTGGGATAATAGCTCAGCGAGCGCTGGTAGGCATCGTAGAACAGCACCCGGTTGGACCATTCGAAGTCGAACAGCATGCCGAGGGCCTGGCGGACCACCCGCTGGTCGAACGGGCTGCGCCGAGTATTGAAGAACAATGCCTGGGTCGACGCCGGAATCTCGTGCTCGATGGCCCGCTTGACCACTGCGCCCGACGTCACCGCAGGAAAGTCGTAGGCGTTGGCCCAGTTACTGGCCTTGTGGTCCAGATAGATATCGAATTCCCCGGCCTTGAAGGCTTCGAAGGCGACATTGTTGTCGCGGTAGAACTCCACTTCGAGGCGGTCCACATTATATTTGCCGCGATTGATCGGCAGGTCCTTGCCCCAATAGTCCCGGACCCGCTGGAATACCAGCCGGCGCCCCGGCATGACCTGGGTGATGCGGTAGGGTCCGCTGTTCAACGCCGGTTCGAAGGTGGTCTCGGTAAAGTCGCGGTCACGCCAGTAGTGCTCGGGCAGCACCGGTAGCTCGCCCAGGCGCAGGATCAGCAGCGGATTGTTGCTGCTCTTGAAGATGAAGCGAATACGGTGGGTGCCGAGCAGGTCGATGCGCTCGACCTCCTGCAACATGGCCCGGTAGTTGGGGTGGCCCTGCTCGCTCAGCAGCCGGTAGCTGAAGGCGACGTCATGGGCGGTGATCGGCCGGCCGTCGTGGAAGCGCGCCTGGGGCCGCAGGTTGAATACTACCCAGCTGCGATCGTCGGAAAATTCCAGGGTTTCGGCGATCAGCCCGTAGGCGGAATAGGGCTCGTCGCCCGACGGATCGTAGATACCGTTACCGACCATCAGCGGCTCGTTCAGCTCGCTTATGCCGTACTGGTAGAAGTTGCCGGTACTGATCGGGCTGGTGCCCTTGAGCGTATAGGGATTGAGGGTGTCGAACGTACCGCTGCCCATCACCCGCAAAGTGCCACCCTTGGGCGCGTCAGGGTTGACGTAGTCGAGGTGGGTGAAGTCCCGGGTGTACTTGGGCTGGCCAAAAACCGCATAACCGTGCTGTTTATAAACGGCCGCGCTTGCCGCAGGGCAGAGCAGGGTGGTCAGTAGCAGGGCATAAAG
>DXBL01000234.1 GCA_019116555.1 Candidatus Pseudomonas excrementavium | reverse complement strand
TGACTGCCTGCATGAACAACCTGGGGCCAGGGCTGGGCGACGTGGCGGCGCACTATGGCGACATGACGGCCACGGTCAAATGGATCCTCAGCTTTGCCATGCTGCTGGGTCGATTGGAGGTCTTTACCCTGCTGGTCCTGCTGACACCGATGTTCTGGCGGCGCTGATCAGGACTCGTCGAGGAAGGCCAGCCCCACCCCTTCACCCGGCACCACCCGCTGGATCACCATGCGCAAGACCGGCGCCTCGATCGGCATGTCCTGCACCTGCCCGCTGACCTCCTCGCCGACAGCCAATGCCGCCAGGTCAGGATGCTCGACGAAGACGCCGCCATCGGACAGGTCCCGGGTCTGGGCGGTCAGTGCGCCGATGGCCGGATGGGTGATCCTGATCCGGCATTTCATCATCGTCCGTGGATATTGCCGTTGGTTGCTCATGGCTGCTTTCCTTGTCGTCCTGTTGATTCAATTCAATACCATTTCTTCTCGCCGGCGGGGCGTTTCTTGAACCGCTTCATGCTCCACATGTACTGGCTGGGCCAGCGCCGCACGTAACTCTCGATGCAGGCACTCATCGCCGCCACCGCCTCGGTTTCGTCCGCACTGTACAGCGCTTCCGGCGCGCGTTCGACGATCACCTTGAAGCCGCTGTGATCGGGCAGGCGCACGCAATGCAGGAATACGCCGTTGGCGGCACCGCCCTTGAGCAGGCCGGGCACGAACTTGCTGGTCAGCGCCTGAATGCCGAAGAAGGGCACGAAGATACCGCTTTTCAGCGCCGGCTCAGGGTCGGCCGGGATACCCACCGCACCACCACGGCGCACCTCGCGCATGACGCTGATGATGCCTTCGCGGGTGGACGCCGCCACCTTGTTGCCCAACTGGGTGCGTTGCTTCTGCAGCAACTCGTCCACTGCCTTCTGCTTGGGTGGTCGATAGAAAATGATCGGCGAGCATTTCAGGCAGTACCAGTGGTTGAGTACTTCCCAGTTGCCCAGGTGGCTGGTGATGCCGACCAGGCCCTTGCCTTCGGCCAGCGCCTCATCGAGCAGGTGTTCCCCTTCCACTTCCTTGATCAGGGCCACGGTCTTCTGCGGGCTCCACATCCAGGCGCAGGCGCTCTCGGCAAAGCTGCGGCCGATATTGACCAGAGTCTCACCGACCAGCTTTTCCCGCGCGGCGGGCGCCAGTTCCGGCAGGCAATGGGCGAAGTTGATACGGACCACCTCGCGCGACCGGTTCGGCAGTTTCCACATCAACCAACCCACCGCGGCGCCGCAGCGCTGCGCCACACGGAACGGCAGCAGCGAGAACAGCTTGAGAGAACCCACCACGATAGCGCCCTTGAGCCTTTCCACTCACCACACTCCAGATATTGAAAAAGCGCCATTGTAGCCTGAGCCCCGCGATCATCCCACCGGCGCCGGACAACTCCACAACTCCACCACCGGGTTCTGCGGGGCGGGAGGACCCAGCCAGTCGGCCATCGGCTGGCAGCCCGTCGCGCTGCATAAATGGTAATCGCCCGCCGCCGCGGCATCGCTGCGCCCCAGCCGCAGTGGCTGCAAGGGTGGCAGCTGCGGGTGATAGTGCCAGCTGCCATCACGCAGCACGGCACCATCGGGGATTTCCATACCGGCACCATTGCCACGTATTCGGGCTTCGCGCAGTAACAGCCCGGCAGGGCTGATCTGATAATCTTCCTCCCAGCGGATCTTCTCGACGCTGTGATCCCAGGCCAGGGTGAACTCGGCCAGCGGCAGTTGCGCCCAGATCACCCCGGCCAAACCCAGGCACAGCATGTTCATGCCAGGCTATGCGCACGGCGCGCCCGCCACCAGTGCTGGGCGATAAAGAGCAGGCCCAGCGCAAAGCCCAGTTCGTCGGTGATCGGCAAGGCCATGACCATCAGCGCACCGGCAGCAAAACCCAGCAGTTTTTCCCACCACGCCAGCGAGCGCATGCAATAGCCGGTGAACACGATACCCCACAGCCCGATGGCGAAGGCTGCCTTGATCAGCATGTACAACACTGCCAACCAATCCCCGCCCTGCATCATCAGCGCCGGACTGTAGACCGCCATGAAGGGCACAACGAAGCCGGCGACCGCTATGCGCACCGCCCAGAGACTGATTTTCAGGCCATTTTCCCGGGCGATCGGCGCTGCGGCAAAGCAGGCCAGCGCCACTGGCGGGGTAAGGTCGGCCATGATGCCGAAATAGAACACGAACATGTGCGATACGATCAGCGGCACGCCGAGGTCCAGCAGCGCCGGCGCGGCAATCGAACTGGTGATGATGTAGTTGGGAATGGTCGGAATCCCCATGCCCAGCACCAGACAGGTGAGCATCGTCAGCAGCAGCGACAGGAACAGGTTGTCCTGGCCGATGGCGAGGATGTAGCCGGCGAAGGTCGAGGCTACCCCGGTCAGCGAAACGATGCCGATGATTACCCCTACCAGCACGCAGGCAATACCTACCGGCACCGCATGCCGCGCCCCTTCAACCAGCGCGTGCAGGCAGATGAGCAGGGTGTCGCGCCCACCCTTGACGAACCAGCAGGCCGCCACCAGCGCACCAATGACGCCGAAGATGACGCCGATGCCCAATTGGAAGAAACCGGCACAGAGAACCCCGAGCGCCACCCAGAATGCCACCCGCAGCGCAGTAGATGACAGCCGCAGGATCAGCGCCGAGCCGAGAATCACGATGGCGGTCAGGGCCAGCCCGACGGTACCGGCGAACATCGGCGTGCGCCCGGAGAACAGCAGCCAGATCAATATCGCCAGCGGAATCAACAGAAACCAGCGCTGACGCACCGCATCCCAGGCACTGGGGCATTCATCCTTCGGCAGGCCGTTGAGCTTGGAACGCCTGGCTTCCAGGTGCACCATCCAGAACACCGAACCGAAATACAGCAGGGCCGGTATCAGTGCCGCCTTGGCCACCTCGACATAGGGCACGTTGATGGTCTCGGCCATGATGAAGGCCACCGCGCCCATGACCGGCGGCATGATCTGGCTGCCCATACTGGAAGTGGCCTCGACACCGCCGGCAAAGGCCGCGCGATAACCGAAACGCTTCATCAGCGGGATGGTGAACTGGCCGGTGGTCACCACGTTGGCCACCCCGGAGCCGGTGATGGTACCCATCAATGCCGAGGACACCACCGATACCTTGGCGGGTCCGCCGGCCCGGTGGCCGAACAGGCCCATGGCAAAGTCGGTGAACAGCCGGATCATCCCGGCCTGCTCCAGAAACGAACCGAACAGGATGAATAGAAAGATATAGGTGGCCGAGACGTAGGTGGGCGTGCCATACAGCCCTTCGGTGCCGAACGACAGCTGGTTGACCACCTGGTCCAGCCCGTATCCCCGGTGCGCCAGTTCGCCGGGCAGATAATTGCCGAACAGGCCATAGGCCAGAAACAACCCGCAGATGATCGGCAGGGCAATGCCCATGACCCGCCGCGCCGCCTCGAAGACCAGCACGATCAGGGTCAAACCGATCACCATATCGGCGGTGGTCAGGTCGCCCGACCGCTGGATCAGATCCGCTTCGAAATACCACTGGTAGAAAAAGGTTGCCATGCCCACCAGCGCCAGCACCCACGCCAGCGGTTGCCAGGGTCGCACGGTGCCACGCGATGGGTAGCTCAGATACACCAGCATCAACAGAAAGCCCACATGTCCGGCGCGCAATACCTGGGTGGACACCGGGTGAAAGGCTGCGGTGATGATCTGATAGCAGGAAAACGACAGCGCCACGTAGAACAGCGCCCTCGGCCACTCGGCGGGGCTCGCATGGAGCCCCTTGTATTCACTCATGGACTACTCCTGCCGCCTATTCCAGAACGCCCGCTTCCCGATAGAACCGCTCCGCACCGGGATGCAGGGGAATCGGCAGATTCTCCGCCGCACTCTCCAGCTTGATTGCCTTGGCGGCGGCGTGGGCATTGCCCAGTGCATCCAGATTGTCGAAGATCAGTTTGGTCATCTGGTAGGCGACTTCCTCATCGACCTTGTCATGACTGACGAGGATGTTGGTGATGCCGACGGTCGGGACATCTTCATCCTGACCATCATAGGTCCCGGCCGGAATCACCCCCGGCTGATAGGCCGCGTTGTCGATCTTCTGCACCACCTCCGCCGGGATGGCGACGAAGTTCACCGGCATGGTGCTGGCCAGATCGCGAATCGCCGCCATACCCAGGCCGGAGGACTGCAGGGTGGCATCCAACTGGCGGTTCTTGATCAGCTCGACGGACTCGGCATAGGGCAGGAATTCCACCCGGCGCATATCGTCGTAGCTCAGCCCGGCGGCGGCGAAGATCGCCCGGGCGTTGAGTTCGGTGCCGGATTTGGGCGCGCCGACGGAAATGCGCTTGCCTTTGAGATCCTCCAGGGTCTTGATGCCGGATTCCGCGCTGGCCACCACCTGGATGTAGTTGTTGTAGGTGCCGGCAATGGCCCGCAACCGCTTGAGTGGCGCCTTGAAGCCGGCATCCTCGACGCCGTTCCAGGCATCAGCCACCGAATCGCCGAGTGCGAAGGCCAGTTCACCCCGGCCGGCCTGCAGCAGATTGAGGTTTTCCACAGAAGCCTTGGTGGCTTGCACCGAGGGCCGGGCATCGTCGATCTGGCCGTACAGCTGGGAGATGGCGACGCCGATCGGGTAGTACACCCCACTGGTACCGCCGGTGAGTACGTTGATATAGGTAGGTGCGGCAAACACCGCAGTGGTGGCGGTCAGCGCCGCGGCAGCGGCCAGCAGACCCAAACGCTTGGTCAATTGCATGGATGATCTCCATCGTTATTGTTGTTCGACGGCGGCAGTGCCGCCGCTCAATTCCCCGTAGCGGAAACAATCCAGAGTATGGTCCATAACCATGCCGGTCGCCTGCATGAATGCATAACAGATTGTGGGGCCGACAAAACTGAAGCCAGCCTGCTTCAATGCCTTGCTCATGGCCTTTGCCTCGGGCGTGATGGCCGGCACCTCGGCGTGGCTGGTGAAATGATTGACCAGCGGTCGGCCACCGATGAACTGCCAGAGCCAGGCAGCCGGGTCGCCGTGCTCGGCCAGCACCAGCCAGGCCCGGGCGTTCTGCCGCGCCGCATGGATCTTCAGACGATTGCGAATGATGCCCGGATCCTGCATCAGCAGTTGCAGATCGGCATCGCTCTGCGCCGCCATGAACGGCACATCGAAGCCCCGATACACCTGCCGATAGCGCTCGCGCTTCTTCAATATGGTGATCCACGACAGTCCGGCCTGAAAACCATCGAGCAGCAGCTTCTCGAACAGCCGCTGGGCATCGTATTCAGGCACGCCCCATTCATGGTCGTGGTAGTACTGGTAGACCGGATCGGAGGAACACCAGCGGCAGCGGGTCAGGTCATTGCAGGATGAAATCAAGGCGGCGCTCCTGTGGCTGGAAAGACAGTTATAGCAGCTCCCATTGCACTGGTCGGGGCGCTGTAGCGTAAGATGGGACATCATTTTCAACGCGGAAGCGATAATGCCAAGACACGTCGTCAATGTTTCAGTCACCCCCCGGGGCAGTATGGAAATCCTGTCCCAGCGCGAAGTGCAGAAGTTGAGCGAGGCCGGTTCCGGCAGTACCTATCAACTGTTCCGCCAGTGCGCGCTGGCGATTCTCAACACCGGCGCCCGGGTCGATAACGCCAAGACCATTCTCGAAGCCTACGCCGACTTCGAGGTCTATATCCACCAGCTCGATCGCGGCGTGAGCCTGGAGCTGCGCAACGCGCCGGCCGATGCCTTCGTCGATGGGCAGATGATTTCCAGCACCCGGGAAATGCTGTTCAGCGCCCTGCGCGATATCGTCTACACCGAAAGCGAACTGCGCAACCAGCGGGTCGACCTGAGCACCTCCAACGGCATCACCGATTACGTCTTCCACCTGCTGCGCAACGCCCGCACCCTGACGCCGGGCGTGGAGCCGAAGATGGTGGTGTGCTGGGGCGGCCACTCGATCAATACCGAGGAATACAAGTACACCAAGAAGGTCGGCCACGAACTGGGCCTGCGCAATCTGAACATCTGCACCGGCTGCGGCCCGGGCGTGATGAAGGGGCCGATGAAGGGCGCGACCATTGCCCATGCCAAGCAGCGCGTCACCGACGGGCGCTATCTGGGTCTGACCGAACCGGGCATCATTGCCGCCGAGGCGCCCAACCCCATCGTCAACGAACTGGTGATCCTGCCGGATATCGAAAAACGGCTGGAGGCCTTCGTCCGGGTTGGCCACGGCATCATCATCTTTCCCGGTGGCGTCGGTACCGCCGAAGAGTTCCTCTATCTGCTGGGCATTCTGCTGCACCCGGACAACCGCGAACTGCCGTTCCCGCTGATCCTCACCGGGCCCCAGGAGTCGGCCGGCTACCTGCAGCAGTTGCACGAGTTCGTCGGTGCGACCCTGGGGGCCGAAGCCCAGGCGCGCTACGAGATCATCATCGAGGATCCGGTGCTGGTGGCCCGCAAGATGAACCAGGGGCTGGCCGAGGTGGAACGTTTCCGCCGCGAACGCAACGATGCCTTTCACTTCAACTGGCTGCTGAAGATCGATGAGGGTTTCCAGCGGCCCTTCGAGCCGACCCACGAGAACATGGCCAACCTGGAACTGCGCCGCAACACGCCGCCCCATGAACTGGCCGCCAACCTGCGCCGGGCGTTCTCCGGCATCGTCGCCGGCAACGTCAAGGACAAGGGCATCCGCCTGATCGAGCAATACGGACCCTACGAGATCCATGGCGATCCCGAAATCATGCAGCCGCTGGAGGCGCTGCTGACCGCCTTCGTCGAACAGCAGCGGATGAAGCTGCCCAACGGCTCCGCCTACCAGCCTTCCTACCGGGTCGTCAGCTGACCCCGGCCGGCGGCGCAACGCGCGCCGCTGGCCAACTATTATCCACCCGCGCTGTATGCCGTCCCGCCGGGATTGTATACTTCGCCCTTTCTTCACAGTCGACCGGTGAAAAACGTGACTCAGACCAATCCAGCCGCCCACACCTTCCAGGGCCTGATCCTCGCGCTGCAGAACTTCTGGGCGCAGCAGGGCTGCGTGTTGCTCCAGCCCTATGACATGGAAGTCGGTGCCGGCACCTTCCACACCGCGACCTTTCTGCGCTCCATCGGCCCGGAAAACTGGAACGCCGCCTATGTTCAGCCCAGCCGCCGCCCCGCTGACGGCCGCTACGGCGAGAACCCCAACCGTCTGCAGCACTATTACCAGTTTCAGGTAGTGCTCAAGCCGAACCCGGACAACATCCAGGAACTGTACCTGGATTCGCTGCGCCACATCGGCATCGACCCGCTGGTGCATGACATCCGCTTCGTCGAAGACAACTGGGAATCGCCAACCCTGGGCGCCTGGGGGCTGGGCTGGGAGGTCTGGCTGAACGGCATGGAAGTCACCCAGTTCACCTACTTCCAGCAGGTCGGCGGTGTCGAGTGCTATCCGGTCACCGGCGAAATCACCTACGGGCTGGAGCGTCTGGCCATGTACCTGCAGGGTGTCGACTCGGTCTACGACCTGGTCTATTCCGATGGCCCGTTCGGCAAAGTCACCTATGGCGACGTGTTCCACCAGAACGAGGTAGAGCAGTCGACCTACAACTTCGAACACGCCAACATCGACAAACTGTTCGATCTGTTCGACTTCTACGAAGGCGAAGCCAACCGCCTGACCACAGCCGAACTGCCGCTGCCAGCCTATGAAATGGTGATGAAGGCCTCCCATACCTTCAACCTGCTGGACGCGCGCCGGGCAATATCGGTAACCGAACGCCAGCGTTACATCCTGCGCGTGCGCTCCCTGGCCCGGTCGATTGCCCAGAGCTATCTGCATGCCCGCGCCAAGCTCGGCTTCCCCATGGCCAACCCCGAACTGCGTGATGAAGTACTGGCCAAACTGAAGGAGGCCGAATGATGCTGGCACTCGATTTTCTGGTTG
>DXBL01000233.1 GCA_019116555.1 Candidatus Pseudomonas excrementavium | reverse complement strand
AGATACTTCCAGTACCGCTTGGGCAACTGCCGCACATGGTGTTTCTCGTTGTTGCGCGCCTTGATATTCACCGAGTCGAAGTACACCTTCCACAGTCCCTGAAAGGCCTTTTCCTGCTCATCCAGCATGGCTTCAGCGAGCTGTGCCCGGGTGTCGTCGATGAGGCCGCCCAGCGAGTCGATCATCTGCACCGCCTGCCCGTCATAGGCGATGCCGTAGTGGCGACGTACATCAAAGATGCGCCACCGCATATCCGCGAAGCGGCGGACGAAGTGATCGTCCAGCAGCGGTACCACGTCAAAGTCTGGATCGATCAGGGCGTAGTAAGCACCGTCCGCTGCTTTCTGAAAGCGGATAAAGGCATGCATGCGGTGAATCTCCCGGCCCATCATCTTGCGGATCTGTGCTGCGCGGAGCACGTCGTCATCGGCGTAGTTGCCGAGAAAGTCCGCGCCCCTGACGCGCATCATCTTCCTGATCAGGCGGTACACCAGCAGGTTCGCATCGCCGAACTCGGACAGGAAGATCATCAGGCACAGGCGGCTGGCTTGGCCGTCGGTGGCGACATCGATGCCCTTGAGTACACGCAGGGCGGTGGTCTCATCGGTGGAAACCTCGATGATGTCGTCGAACAGGTTGGTCTGGTACACCGCGGCGTCAACAATGGCCATCGGGGCAGGGGAGCGGTAGGAGGCGAACACCGCGCACAACAATCCTTCAAAACTGCCATCGGTCACGTAGATACTCATGGCTCAACCGAAGAGACCCAGTTGCGGTGTTTCGAGAGGGCGGCTGGCCGGCGTTGTCAGTTGAGTGCGCAGGCGTGCGGTGTCCCAATCACGGGGCGCGGCCAACCCAGGACAGGTGATGAAGAACTGCGTCCGTTTACTGGCTACGCCAAAGGCCTTGAGGTTCTCCCAGGTAATGCGCTGGAAGCGCCGAGCGCTGACGATCTTCTGCGCCGACTTCACGCCGATGCCGGGTACCCGCAGGATCATTTCATAATCGGCTTTGTTGATATCCACCGGGAACGCCTGCGGGTTGCGCAGCGCGTAACCCAGTTTGGGGTCGACCTCCAGATCCAGGTTGGGCGCCTCCGGGGTGACGATCTCATCCAGGGAGAATTTGTAGAAGCGCAGCAGCCAATC
Source organism: Candidatus Pseudomonas excrementavium (assembly GCA_019116555.1). GTDB lineage: Bacteria > Pseudomonadota > Gammaproteobacteria > Pseudomonadales > Pseudomonadaceae > Halopseudomonas > Halopseudomonas excrementavium. The sequence goes on along the minus strand of DXBL01000233.1, from coordinate 4,896 downwards.
GGCCTGGTATACGCGGTTCTCCCGCAACAGGGGCGGAGCGCTGAGCAGCGGTACGCGGTTATCCGTGGCGATAGGCACGTAGCCGGAGTAGTAGACGCGCTTGAGCTGCTGATTCTTGTACAGTCCATCGGCCAGATTCAGAATCTGCCAATCGCTGTCCGGGGAGGCGCCGACGATCAGTTGGGTGCTTTGCCCTGCAGGCATGAATGTCGGTGCGCTGCGAATGCTCTTGCGTTCATCCACCAGGCGAATACGCTCGTCCGCGAGGTAGTTCATCGGTGTGATGATGTCGCTGTAGTTCTTCTCCGGCGCAACCTTCCGCAGACTCGCCTCGGACGGAATCTCGATATTGACGCTGAGACGGTCGGCATACAGCCCCGCATCGTGAAGCAGTTCTGCGCTTGCTCCGGGGATGGCCTTGATATGGATATAGCCATTGAAGTTGTGCTCGGTGCGCAGAATCCTGGCTACGCGCACCAGCTTCTCCATGGTTGTATCGGCGTTCCTGAAAATGCCGGAGCTGAGAAACAGGCCTTCGATAAAATTGCGCCGGTAGAAATTCAGCGTCAGCGCGACCACTTCCTGCACGGTGAAACTGGCGCGTTGCACGTCGTTACTGCGCCGGCTGACGCAGTAGGCGCAATCGTAGATACACACGTTGGAAAACAGGATCTTCAGCAGCGAGACGCAGCGGCCGTCTTCGGTATAGCTGTGGCAGATGCCGTTACCATCGGAATTGCCGATGCCCTTATCCTTGTTCGCCCGTTTGCTGCCGCTGGATGAACAGGACGCATCGTATTTGGCCGCATCGGCAAGAATGGATAATTTATCGAGAACAGATGCCATGATTCACCATTGCTGTATGGGTATACAGTATAGCGAGTAGTTTTCTCTCTTCAATACCGAACCGCTATATCAGAAGCGCCGGCTGTCCTGCGGTGGCACTGTGGGCTCTTCCAGCAGCGCCAGCCGGGCGGCTTTATCGAACTCGTCATTACGATAATGGCTGAGAGTCTTGCTGACGGCCACGTAGAAGCCGATGACGATGAACAGCATCAGAAATTCGATTGGCATGATGCAAAGCCTCGGGTGGTAAGTGGGGTTGCTTCAGAGTAAGCCAGCTATTGAGCAGCATCAACAGCATACCGACCGGAAAACACAGGCCATCAACCCAACGCACGATGAAGCCGGGGTGGTTGCTGATACGCTCTTTATACCCTGCAGCTGATCCTGTTCATTTGCAGGCCGATATTGCATAGTGCGCGGTCGGATCAATTTTGTGATGGGGTTTAAGTGCATGTATTACCAGCAAGAAGGCGAGCGTAGCGGGCAACATGACCCGCACGAAGGGGGGCGGGCATGAACCTGGGTGCGCTGTTGTGGTTGATGGCATTGCAGGTGGCGGGCGCGGTGATCAGTCATTTCCTGGTGCCGGCGCTGCCGGGGCCGATCATCGGCATGGTGCTGCTGGTGCTCGGTCTGATCTTCCTCGGCGAGGTACCCGAGTCGCTGCAGAAGACCGCCTCGGCACTGCTCGGCTACCTGCCACTGCTGCTGGTGGTACCCGCCTCGGGCATCATGCTCAGCCATGACCGGCTGCTGGCGGACTGGCTGCCGATCGCGCTGGCACTGGTCGGCTCGCTGCTGGTAGCCGTGCCCTTTTGTGGCTGGTTGCTGCAATGGTTGATTCGCCGTCAGGAGAGCCGCCAATGATCGCTCTGCTGGTAACCATCCCGGTGTTTGCGCCGATGCTGACGATAGCGGCTTACCAGGCGGCGCTCTGGATACAGCGACGTACCGGTTCGCTGCTGCTGCAGCCGGTGATCGTCACGCTGATGCTGGTTATTGCCATGCTTCTGCTGCTGGATATCGACTACCTCGTCTACCGCGAGGCCGCGGAGCCGATCGCGCTGTTATTGGGGCCGGCCACGGTGGCGCTGGCGGTGCCGCTGTACCAGCAGCGCCAGCGCATTCGCCTGCTGCTGTGGCCGATCCTGATCACCCTGCTGGTCGGTGGTGTGCTGATCGTGGTGCTGACGTTGCTGCTCGGCTGGATGCTGGGCGCGCCATTTGTGACGCTGATGTCGCTGGCGCCCAAGTCGGTGACCATGCCGATCGCCATGCTGCTGTCCGAGCAGGCCGGCGGTGACGCGGCGATGACTGCTGCGCTGGTGATGCTGACCGGGGTGATTGGTACCGTGATGGCGCCACCGCTGTTGCGGCTGGCGCGGGTCGATTCCCCTGCGGCGCGGGGACTGACCCTGGGCATGAATGCCCATGCCATCGGTACCGCCCATGCGCTGCGCGAGGGTGGAGAGTGTGCGGCCTTTGCGGCGTTGGGCATGAGTCTGCTGGGGCTGGCGACGGCCTTGTTGCTGCCCTGGTTCGTCGGCTGAATGAAAACGGGGGCATGCATTGCGCAGGCCCCCGCTCTATCGGCAGAAAACCAACCTCAGGATTCGCCCATACCGGGCACCGGCTCGGGCGCTGCGCCGGCCCGAACCTTCTCCTCGATGCGCCGACCCACTTCGGCGTCGACGTTGCGCCAGTAGTCGAAGGCGCGCTCCAGCACCGGACTGCGGACGCCACCCAGTAAGCTGCCAGCCACCTGTTCGACCAACTTGGCCCGTTCTTCGTCGTTGAATACCTCGCGCACCAATGTCCCCGGCTGGCCGAAGTCATCGTCCTCGGAGTGCAGTTCGTAGGCGCTGCGCACCATCTCGCCGTCGGTCTCCCAGCCATCTTCCATCTTGCCAGTGGTATCGGCCCAGCTGCGATCACCACTGTTGGGCGCATACACCGGTGCGTTGCCGCTGTGCTCATAGGTCATCTGACCATCGAACATATAGGTGTTGACCGGCACCTTGGGCTGGTTCACCGGCAATTGGTGGAAGTTGGTACCGATACGGTTGCGCTGCGCGTCGTTGTAGGCGAAGGCGCGGCCCAGCAGCATCTTGTCCGGGGACAGGCCGATACCCGGGACCGTATTGCCAGGCGAGAAGGCCGCCTGCTCGATCTCGGCGAAGAAGTTCTCCGGGTTGCGGGTCAGGGTCATCTTGCCGACCTTGATCAGCGGATAATCCTTGTGCGACCAGATCTTGGTCAGGTCGAAGGGGTTGAAGCGATAGGTAGCGGCGTCGGCATAGGGCATGACCTGCACCGACATGATCCAGCTGGGATATTCGCCGCGGGCGATGGCCTCGAACAGATCGCGGCGGTGATAGTCCGCATCGATCCCCGCCATGTCGGCGGCTTCGGCGTTGTTGAAGAATTCCATGCCCTGCTCGGTATGGAAGTGATACTTGACCCAGAACCGCTCACCGGCGGCATTGACCCACATGAAGGTGTGGGAGCCGTAGCCGTTCATGTGGCGCCAGGTGCGCGGTAGCCCGCGAGGCCCCATCAGGTAGGTGACCTGGTGCGCTGATTCGGGGTTGTTGGTCCAGAAGTCCCATTGCATGTGGTTATCGCGCAGCCCCGAATCGGGCAGGCGCTTCTGGCTGCGGATGAAGTGAGGGAATTTCATCGGATCACGCACGAAGAAGATCGGCGTGTTGTTGCCCACCAGGTCATAGTTGCCTTCGCTGGTATAGAACTTCAGCGAAAAGCCCCGTACGTCGCGCCAGGTATCCGGACTGCCCATCTCGCCGGCAACGGTGGAGAAGCGCGCCAGCATCTCGGTCTGCGCGCCTTGCTGGAACAGCGCCGCCTTGGTGTAGGCGGATACGTCTTCGGTGGTCTCGAATACACCGAAGGCCCCCGCACCTTTGGCATGGGGCTGGCGCTCGGGCACCTTCTCGCGGTTGAAATGGGCCATCTGCTCCAGAAAGTGCACATCATGGAGCATGATCGGGCCATTGGCGCCAATAGTCAGGGAATTACGATCGCTGGGTGCCGGTGCGCCGGTACTCATGGTCGAGCCGGTCGGCGTTTTGCTGCTTGAATCACTCACAGGGCGTTCTCCTTATCAGGCATCAGGCGAAGCTCTGACTCGTATGGCTTCTGCTCTTACTGTAGACCATGCGATGGGAATGAACAGGCAGCCTTGGCCGGCTGCCGGGTCAGTCGTTCCAGCGCCCCGGCGCATAGGAGAACACCGGCAGCGCCAGCGACCAGCGGATTGCCGCCAGGCGCACTGCCAGGCCGAAGCTGAAGGAGGCCAGCAGGTTCACATCATGATTGATGCCCCAGTGGCGCAGCGCCAGATAGAGGATCGCCACCGCCAGTGAAACGCTGGCATACAGTTCCTTGCGCAGCACCATGGGTGTGCGGTTGCACAGCAAATCGCGCAGGATGCCCCCGAAGATGCCGGTGGTGATCCCCGCCATGATCACCACCGGAGTGGGGTAATCGAGGCGCAGGGCGACGTTGCAGCCGATCACGGTGAAGGCGATCAGGCCCATGGCATCGAGGATCAGGAACAGGCTGTGCAGCCGATGCATGAAGCGGGCGACCAACACGGTCAGCAAGCCGGCGGAAATGGTCAGGTAGATATACATCGGATGCTGGGTCCAGGTCACCGGGTAGTTACCCAGCAGCATGTCCCGCACCGTACCGCCGCCCAGGGCAGTGATGAAGGCGATGAAGGCGACGCCGAACATGTCCATGTTGCGGCGACCGGCGGCAAGGGCGCCGGACATGGCCTCGGCAGTGATGGCGATCAGATAGATGTAGAGAAGCACACAGAACTCCTGCAAGCTGCGGCGCCTCTCCCCCTGTCCTTTTACCTGAGAGTTTACGCAGTCATGGACTGCTTGCCCCTTCGGTGGGTTGCCTGGCAACCTCTCTCCAGCTGGCGGTGCGGTCACCCGCTGCCGTGGGCAATGGCGGGTGTCCTTGTCATTCGCAGTAATGGATACCTGAGCGATTATGGGAGTTTGCGCCTTCGGCGGAGGC
>DXBL01000232.1 GCA_019116555.1 Candidatus Pseudomonas excrementavium | reverse complement strand
TGGCGTGGCCGCCATCGTCGGTCAGCTTGATCAGCATTTCCCAGGCGGCGTTGTCGGTCAGCTCGACGGTGAGCATGGCATTGAGGGCCTGGGCCAGGTTGGTCCGCGGGTCGGTGATCACCTTCAGCGCGCCGGAGCCGACCACGCCCGCAAGATCGGCGCAGGGTGTCTGGGCGGTGGGGTCAGCGCCCAGGGACTCCAGCGCGTCGATCAGCAGGAACATGTGCGCCTCTTCGTCATCACGGATCTGCTTGAGGGTAGGGATCAGCTCCGAGCCGGTTGCGCAGGCCCCGGCCTTGGCAATCAACGCCTCATACAGGCGCACCCCGGTGCGCTCGAAAGCCAGCCGCTCGCCCAGTTTGTCGATCAGCAATTCCGGACTGTTGCCGAGCAGCTTGTCAAAGGTACTTTTCAGCATGCCCTTGACCGAGCCGGGAATCGGTACCGAACCGACAGCGCCCTCTTCGCGGTTCATCTGTTCGCGCGCCTGGGCCAAGGCAGAGGCATCGCCCGGCATGTCAGCGGGCCGCTCATCCACGTATTCGACCATCTTGCGGGTGTCCTCGGGCGACATCTGGGCCCCGGTGAAGTTGTGTCCGAGTTTGGCTGCTTTATTCATTGTCAGATCCTCACGGGATTTTGCGGTTCAACTCAGTACCGGGCACCCAGTCGTAGCCGGCGGAGACGATATCCGATGCGACACCCTCGGAATTGATATGGCGGCGATACTCCAGCGACAGCGGGCTTTCCTGTTCCCTGGGCACGTAGGCGCTGCCGGAGGTACGCAGATCGGTTTCCTCGGCCAGGACCTTGCGTACGAAATCGCGCTGGCTCTTGAACTCGATCATGCTCGGCAAGGTGCCGCCCAGCACCTCGGCCGGATCGCGCCGGTCGATCTGCTTGAAGATGTCGCAGGCCATGTTCAGATGGCCCAGCTCATAATCGAGAAAGCGTTCCCACAACGCCTTGATACGGGGATTTTCTTCCTGCTCGGCGCAACTGGCGTAGGCATAGACCTCCATCGCCTCGTGCACCAGCCACTTTTCCATCAGGCTTTCCGACGGGTCCATGAGCGAGCCGTACTGGGTCACGTGCTGCTCTTCCACCGAGGCGATTTCGGCATAGAGCATGCGCGCCACCGGGTCGGTGAAGGTGGGGCCGATGTTCATGTAGTAGTCATGGGTCTGATATTCGGCGCCCGTGATCAGGGCCGCATGGATCTTGGTGATCAGCGCCGCGTCGTTCTTGTCGTAGTTGTTCCGCAGGTCGCTTTCCGGTGCGCGGTGATGTTCGGAGGTCTTGCGCCCCGGCACCAGATCGGTATAGCCCTGCAGGATATTGTTGGCGTCCTTGCCTTCCAGGCGATCGAGCATCGCCGCATAGCGATAGAGATGGTCGAAGTCTTCCAGCAGGCCGAAGCGGTAGGTCTGCGCCTGGTAGGAATCGGGTTCGTTCTGCGCCACCGCGGCAGTCACCTCGATTGCCACCTGTTCATAGGCAATGGTGGTTTCCAATGGCGAATGGTCCGCCGACAGTAACCAGTTGACGGCGGTGCACTGATGCTGCTCGACCCGGCGGATCTGCGCCAGGGGCAGCTGCAGGCGCTTGTCGAAACGTGCGAGCATGTGCTTGACCCGCAGTGCATCCACTTCCACCCCATTCATGAGAATGATCCGCACCCGGGTGAAGGCATCATCATCGAGCTTGCTCATTGGCCGGCTGGCCATTTCTTTCCAGGTGAACTGCTGTTTTTCCAGCGGGGTGCCTTGGTTGTCGAGTATTCCGGAAAGACCGTGCATGCAGCCTCCTGTCACAGGAAGTGAGGTTCAGGAAAAATGCAGAGAACCTTTGAATAAGTGCCCTGTGTGCAAGATCACTTATCGAGAGATTCTCAGCCGGGAATGTTCAGCAGAACAAAAATGGCGGCGAGAGAGTCATCTCCCGCCGCCAGCCGAATCAGCTGCGCCGGCTCTTCTCGCCGCCTTTCTGGCCAGCTTCCGAGGCGCGCTGCGGATCATTCTTGAAATTGCCGCTGCTGTTTTGTCCACCCTTTCTACCAGCTTCCGATGCACGTTTGGGATCTTCAGCGAAATTACCTTTACCACCACGATGTTCAGTCATTGCTACTCTCCCGTTTCGTTTCAGAGTTGCTGATCGAGTTCCGACAATGGAACTCACTATTAATAGGCTCAGCGAACAGGAACTCGTTCACCTCTTTTTTTATATCCAATAATCATCACTCCATTACCGAATATAACTTCACGAAAACTAACGTTTCGCCTCCGTATCGGGATTGGCCGCCCGGGCGAGAAACGCCTGGGTGACTTCGGGAAGATGTTGCAGCAGCCATTCGGCCATCGCGACTTCTTCCCGCAGGTTCTGCTCGCAAGCCTGTTGGGTTTGCATATCGCCGGCGGCCTTGGCTGCGGAAATCAGGATGGTGTAGGAAGCGATCTCCATATGTTCGAATACATAACCACTCATGGCGCCCTTCACTACCTCATCACCCATTACCATGCCGGACACGCCCTGGGCCATTGCCATCAGCTTGCCGCCGATATCCTTGATCGTGGATGGACTGCTGCCGAGCCGTTTGATACAGGTTTCCAGTCGCTCCTGCTGACCGCGGGTCTCCTGTATATGCTGATCTATCCGAGCTTTGAGCACGGGATAGTGTTCCAGTCGGGAGGATTGGGATGACAACATGGTTTCCGCTTGCTGCTCCATGGCGTGGGCATCGCGCAGCCAGTCGAGGAGGTTTTCCTGCGGGTGTTGAGTCGTAGACACGGGAATCTCCGTTGCGGTTTGAACACAGTCAACTTTGTTGTCGCATGGAGTCAGACCTGCACTCTCTGGCAAAGTTGGAATTTCCCACTTTCACGCCAGCTGGTAATAGTACAAACATCACAATTAAGAATCTTCGCGATATCACCTTGCTGGCCAAGCGACATATAAGCGGGACGCTTGAGATTTCTGTATCCCGGTTAACCGAAACATGCTGATGACGTCCTTTCATCGGTTTGCCGCTCGTCGGATTTGCAATATGGGTCGCCTCGTCTAAGTTGAATCAACCACCAACCATTCTGGAGGACACAATGCTTACCGATATGAGCGTATGGCGTGCTGCATTGCCGGACTGCAATATATCTACACAGGAAAGACCTGATGGCAGCGCTGTTGTGATAGTCAAGTCCGCGGATGGAAAGGAACTCAGACGTGTGTTGCCCGGCGATTCGAAAGGTGCCCATCAACTGCTGCGGCGGATCCAGCTCGATCTCATGCTGGCCAAGGGTCAGGCCCCCACTCGAGAGGTAATCGGCACCATCGACGTATCCACCCTGCCAACCTACAACAATGGCCGCTTGCACAAGACCCGCGCGGCCAGCCTGTGGGAACGACGCCGCCTGGCAATGAAGAGTTCAGCCCACTGAGGCCAGGGCTTGGTCCGTCATTCTCGACGCAGGCCGCAATGCTGTTCACTTAATCCCGTCATTTTCGGCGCAGGCCGAGAATCCATCGGCGCGCAATACCAACCCGAACCCTGGATCCTCGGCCTGCGCCGAGGATGACGGTGATTGGACGCGACACAGTCCTATTCGGACTGGCCTGGAGGGACCGTAACGCTCTCGAGTGAACAGCATTACCGTCGATCAGGGGCTTTTGCGTTCAGTTGCTCCCAATGTTCCTGTTTGATGCGTTGACGGTTGCGGTATCCCGCCCAGGGATCTTCAGTGAGCTGCGCCAGGCGCTGATGCAAATTGCCGATATGCCATTGCGCCGCACTGCGCAGGCCGCGCAACTCATCCCGCGCGATGGGCACCGACACCGGCAATCCCGGGCGCGCCCGCACCGAATAGGCCGCCACGGTACTGGCACCGAACTGGTTGCGCAGATAATCGATGAAGATCTTGCCGATCCGGTTGCGTGGTCCCATCTTGGCGGTGAACCGGTCCGGCAACTGCTGCGCCATGAACGCCGAAATCGCCCGACTGAAAGTCTTGGCTGTCTCCCAGTCGATATGCCGCGCCAGCGGGATGATGATGTGCATACCCTTACCGCCGCTGGTTTTCAGCCAGCTTTCCAGGCCCAGCTCGTCGAGCACAGCGAGTACCAGCTCGGTGGCTTCGAGCATGGTCTTCCAGGGCAGTTCGGGGTCCGGGTCCAGATCCAGGGTCAGGCGATCGGGTTTGTCGATGTTGCTGCTGCCGGCGCCCCAGGTATGAAATTCGATGGTGCCCATCTGCACCGCACCGATCAGCGCCCGCACGTTATTCACTTCCATGTAGCTGCCATGCTCGGGGTCCAGCGCCGGGTCGAGATGACGGATATTGGGAATGGCCAGGCGCTCGGCATGCTTCTGGAAGAATTGCTCGCCGCCGACGCCCTCGGGAGCCCGCAGCAGGGACACCGGCCGGCCCGCCAGATGCGGCACAGCCCAATCGCTGATGCTGTCGTAGAACTCTGCCAGGTCGCCCTTGGTGGCACCACTGCTCTGGTCGATCTGCCGCTGCGCATTACTGATGCGCACACCGGCGATATTGCCGGATACCCGTTTGCGGCCCATGACCTTTTCCACCTGCTCGGGGGCCAGGGGCTGTTCCCGGACGATCTCCCCGGCAGGCTTGTCGGTGCGCAAGGAGATGAATACCGGCTGCCGGATCACGCCGGCTCCCGTCCACTCTGCGAATTCCACTTCGCAGACCAGCTGGGGCTGGACCCAGGTGGCGGTGCGGGCATCGGGCACGGTGCCGGCAACCGGCTGGTGATCCTGTTGCAAGGGCTTCAGTTGGGTATGGATTTCGGTGATCCGCGCCTGATTGAAACCGGTGCCGACCCGCCCGGCGTACACCAGCCCCCCTTGCTCAGCACTGTGCACGCCCAGCAACAGGGAACCGAACCCGCTGCGACTGCCCTTGGGTGCGGTAAAACCGATGATCACGAACTCCTGACGCTGCTTGCACTTGAGCTTGATCCAGTCGGCGCTGCGCCGGGACACGTAGGGACTACCGGCCCGCTTGCCGATGATGCCCTCCAGGGACATGGCGCAGGCGCTCTTGAAAATGGAGGCGTAATCCGCATCGAAGATATAGGAGAACCGCAGCCGTTCGCCCGTGTGCTCGGACAATATCTGCTCCAGGGCAACACGCCGGACCTCCAGCGGTTGCTGGCGCAGGTCGTCACCATCGAGGAAGGGCGCATCGAACAGATAGAGCAACATCTGCTGGCTGCTCTCGGTATCGAAGGCGTTCTGCAGCGCCTGGAAGTCCGGCATGCCATCTTCATCGAGCACGACCAGCTCGCCATCCAGCCAGGTGTTCTTGAGCTCCAGGGTTTTCAACTCCTTTACCTGCTGCGGTACTCGATGACTCCAATCGTGCCCGTTGCGGGTAAACACAGCGACCTTGCCCTTGGCATCAAACCGCACCATCAGGCGGTAGCCGTCGAACTTGATCTCGTACAACCAATCACCTGCCGGCGGACTGCTGGCCAGCGTCGCCAGCTGTGGTGAGAGCAGCGCGGGAAAGCTGCCGGCCTTGGCTTTGTTGCTGGGTCTGACTTTGGCCTTGGCCCGCTTTTTTTCGCGCGATGGCTCAGCGGCCACGCTACGGCCGGTTTTCTCATCGATGACTGCACCGGATACCACGCTTTCGGGGCGCTCGCGCACCACGTCGTATTCGTCGCTGGGCCGGGCGGCGTGGTCCTTCTCCTTGATCAGTAGCCACTGCTCCTTGTCGCCGCTGCCTGGCAGCCGGGTCCGTACCAAAGTCCAGTCGCCGGCCAGCTTGTCGCCGATCAGGGTGAACTTCAGCTTGCCGTCTTTATAAGCCTTGCGCGGATCGCCCTGGGGCTGCCAGATGCCGTGGTCCCAGACGATGACATCGCCCCCGCCGTATTGGCCCTTGGGGATGCTGCCCTCGAAATCACCGTAGCTCAGGGGATGATCTTCTACGTGCACCGCCAACCGCTTGTCCCTGGGGTCCAGGCTGGGGCCCTTGGGCACCGCCCAGCTCACCAGGGTGCCATCGAGTTCCAGACGGAAGTCGTAATGCAACCGGCGGGCGGCATGTTTCTGAATGACGAAACTCAGGGAGCCCGCCGCTGCACGCTTGCCCCGCGTGGTCTGGCCAGGCGGCTCCCGGGTTTTCTGAAAGTCCCGCTTGCGGTTGTATTCGGTCAGGGGTCTGGGCATGGGCAGTTCTCCATGGGCTGCTCAGCGGGTGCTCAGCCGGATTTCTTCCGACGCGTGGTGCTTGTACCTGAATCGCTGGACTTGCGCGCCCCGTCCTTGCTGCCTTTGCTGCTCTTGCTGCCCTTGGCAGTCTTCGCCCCGCCCAGGCTGCGCTTGAGCAGTTCGGTCAGGTCCACCACATCGGCGGTCTGGCGCTCCTCGTTCTGATCGACGGTTTCCACAGCCTGGATTTCGCCGGCGCTGGCCTTCTCCTCCACCAGGGCCATGATTTCATCCTCGAAGGTGTTGCGGTATTCATCCGGCTCCCATTCACCCGCCATGTCTTCCACCAGGCGCTTGGCCATGTCCAGCTCCTTGGCGGTGGGCTTGGCTTTGGTGACGCTGCTTTTCAGGTCCAGATAGGCGATGTCGCGCACCTCTGAGGGCCAACGCAGCATGATCAGCGCCAGCGCCGACTCCATCGGCATCAGCGCCGCCAGGCTCTGCTTGGTGCGTACCACCACATGGGCCAGGGCGACCTTGCCGGTGCTGATCAGGGTTTCGCGCAGCAGCGCATAGACCTTCTCGCCGCGCCGGTCGGGTGCCAGGAAATAGGGCTTGGAGATATGCAGCAGCGGAATCGCTGCGCTGTCGATAAAGGAGAAGATATCAATGGTCTGGGTAGCTTCGGGCAGGGCGGCCTGGATTTCCTCTTCACTGATGACAACGTAATTGCCCTTCTCCAGCTCCACGCCCTTGACGATATGTTCGCTGGCCACTTCCTTGCCGGTCACCTTGTTGACCCGTTTGTACCCCACCGGGTCCATGGTCCGCTCGTCCAGCCAGTCGAAGTCGATCCCGCTGGAGCTGGTGGCAGACACCAGCGATACCGGAATGTGTACCAGACCGAAACTGATTGCGCCCTTCCAGATTGCCCGTGCCATAACCTGCTGCTCCCAGCCGTTGGTCTACGGATGACCCGGCTCCGTCGGCAAAAGTTCAGGGCATCGGCGGCAAGCGCGACCGCCGGGCCGGGGGCTGGAAAAAACAATGAACCATCTCCCTGCCCTCGCAGGTCTGTAACTGTATGGGCCACGGCGCCAACGGCGCTCACCTGCAACGGGAGGACTGTTCCATGGGCCAGAAACATCGGTTTCTCATCAGCTACATTCTCGACAACCAGCCAATGAACATCGAAGTGGAATGCACCGGCGAACACATGACACCCGAGCAGGCCAGAGCCCATATCGAGGCGCGCCATGAAAACAGCTCCTCGGACCAGATTACCGATATCCGGATCTCGCCGATCCTGCACCCCGACTCGGAGCCCGGCCACAACTACCAACCCTGATCGCAACCCCGTCTGGAGAACCCGCATGCGTGCACTCACCTACCATGGCAGCCATGATGTCCGCGTCGACAACGTGCCGGATCCGACCATTCTTGAGGAGGACGACATCATCCTCAAGGTGACTTCGACGGCGATCTGCGGCTCGGACCTGCACCTCTACCGCGGCTCGATCCCCCAGGTCAAACATGGCGACATCTTCGGCCACGAGTTTCTCGGCGAGGTGGTGGAAGCCGGCCGGGCC
>DXBL01000231.1 GCA_019116555.1 Candidatus Pseudomonas excrementavium | reverse complement strand
TGCAGTTGCGGCTGGATGAACCGCGGATGCGGCAATGGGCGGTGGAGATGGAAGCGCTCTGCCTGGCCCGGCTGGGCAGCCTCGCGCACTGAGTCGTTCAGCGGGTCTGGGCTACCAGCGGCAACGCCGTTGCGGCCAACCGGCTGTATATCATCTGCCGGAAGCGCTGCTCGTTGCGCCGTTGATGTCCTGCTGCCAGCTGCTCGATCACGATCAACAGCTGGCGCAGATTGCGGAGCAACTGGGTTTTTCCGCAGAAGCTCAGAGTTCCAACTGCTGCTGAACGCCCTGACTCCGCTCCCTGGCATTCAGCGGCTCACCCCGGGTGGCATCATAGGTCAGTTGACTCTGATACAGGCGAGCCGGCCGGGTGTAGGGGTGCTCCTCGCAATGCTGCTCATCCTGGATATGCATGACCCGGGTGCCGCCCACCATCAGCACATCGGACACCAGCGAGCGGTGGCAACGCCACCAGAGCACTTCGGCGCACATCATGCTGGTGCGCCGATGCACCGCCAGTTGCTGCAGCCGCTCCAGGCCAATGGCAAATTCACGGCTGGCGGTGTGGTCCGCGTAACCGCGAAAGGAGGCATTGCGCCAGGCCACGTTGACCGAATCCGCCGCGGCCCGTCGCCGGCCGCCCAGTTCGGTGATCAGCTGATATTCGATACCGGCCTGGTTCAGGCTGGCGCGCAGGGCTTCCTGGCCGAACTGGGGCAGGCGGCGGGAGCCGGGAAAGCGCCGGACATCGGCTATGGCTTCGATCCGGTAATGGTGCAGCAGGGCGATGAATTCCTCGATCGAGCGGGTCGAGTGGCCGATGGTCCAGATGGTTTCTGCCTGGGCCATGGTCACTTGATCCTGGTCAGGGCGTCTTCCCGATGCATGGCGATATGGTCGGTCTTGTCGCTCTTGATCTCGTACTGCGGTGACTCCTTGCTCGCTCGGCGTGGATGACCCTTGTAGGTGGTATCCGAAGTGTGCACCTTGATGATGGTGCCGCTGACCCGCCCAGCCTCGGAATTCCAGCTGACATGATCATCGACCTTGAACTTGTGACTCATGATCTCCTCCCGCAATAGCCTGTTACCTTGTGACCAGCGGCAGGGTGGAAGGTTTGTCCGGATTTGTCGGTAGCTGGCAGGCAGCCATCAGGAAAGCTACTCTTGGTCCGATGTCATACCATTCCCATTGCGCACCCGGAGGAACAATATGGAGACTCAGGAACTGCACCGTGGACGGCTGATCGACCATGTTCAGCTGGTCGTGCGGGATCTGCCCGCCGCGCAGACGTTCTACACCGCCATTGCCGATGTGCTGAATATCCCCATGGGTGGTAGCGGTGATGGCTTCTTCTGGATCGACGAACTGGTCGTGTCGGCCATCGACTCCGAGGCGGCGCAGGGCGAGTTGACCGGCCGTCAGCATCTGGCCTTCCAGGCGCAGGACCGCGCCATGGTCGACGCTGTCCATCGTGCGGCATTGGCCAATGGTGGGCGGGACAATGGGCTCCCGGGGTTACGCCCTTACCATCCGGACTATTACGCGGCGTTCATGCTGGATCCGGACGGTAACAATATCGAGGCGGTCTACCATGGTGAGGCCCGGCGCAGCGCACCTTCGGTGCATATCAGCTTCGATGTCGAATAAGGTCGGGCAGATACCATGCTGGTAACCATTTCCCGCTACAGCTTCCCCTACGAAGCCCATATCGCCCGCGCGCGGCTGGAGACGGAAGGCATTCCCGCGTTCGTTGCCGATGAGCACACCATCAATATGCAATGGCTGTATTCCGATGCGCTGGGTGGCGTGCGGCTGCAGGTGCCGGAGCCCTATGCGCAGGCCGCCCAGGCGATCCTGGCTGAGGATCGCGAGCCGGATCTGGTCGAGCAACAGGGGGAAGAGACGAAGGTCTGCCCGCACTGCGGCAGCGCCAATACGGAGTACCACCAGATCGGCCGGCGCTGGGCTTTTCTGATCTTCATCGGTATCCACTTTCCACTGTTCCCGGTGCAGGACGGGATCAAATGCCGGAATTGCGGCAAAATATCAGCGCAGTCCGATCTGTAATATATTGAGCGCTCCCATTTCTCTGCGGCAAGGATCTGCGCTGTGCCCACCCCGTCACGCTGGTTGCTGATCGTACTACCGGTTCTGCTGCTCGCCGCATGGCTCGGCTGGCGCCATTGGCAGGGGCCTGAGGTGCCAGGCTACCGGTTGGAAATGCGTCCGCTGGTGCAGCGGGTGGTGGCCAGTGGCGAGGTGGACAGTCAATCGCTGGCCCAGGTGGGTAGCGAGATCACCGGCGTGGTGAAGGCGCGGCACGTGCGTGAAGGTGACCACGTACAGGCCGGCGACTTGCTGTTGGAACTGCGCGGCGACGAGCAGCAGGCGCGGTTGCGGGAAGCCGAGGCGGCTTTGCAGCAACTGGTGGGTTCCCAGCGGCCCCAGGCCCGGGCGGCGCTGCGTGAGGCGCAGAGTAATCTGACCCAGGCCACCCGGGAGCGGGAGCGGCGGGATGAGCTGTTCCAGCGCCAACTGGTCTCCGCCGAGCAGCGCGAACAGGCGCGCCAGACGGAAATCAGCGCCCGGGTTGCCCGGGATCGTGCGCAACTGGCGGCATCCGCCGTGGCCCCCGGCGGCAG
This sequence comes from Candidatus Pseudomonas excrementavium, assembly GCA_019116555.1. GTDB lineage: Bacteria > Pseudomonadota > Gammaproteobacteria > Pseudomonadales > Pseudomonadaceae > Halopseudomonas > Halopseudomonas excrementavium. The sequence goes on along the minus strand of DXBL01000231.1, from coordinate 1,519 downwards.
TGATGAACAGGTGCTGCAGCAACGCCTGGCTGCGGCCCGCGCGGCACTGGAGCGCACCCAGATCCGCGCGCAGGTGGACGGCGTGGTACAGGTACGTGACGTCGAGCCGGGCGATCTGGTGCAGCCCGGCAGCACCTTGCTGCAGATTGCCCGGGCCGATAGCCGCGAAATCATCGTGCCGCTGGATGAGAAGGATCTGGGGCCGGTCAAGGTAGGCCAGCCGGCATTGATCATCGCCGATGCCTTTCCCCTTGAGACGCTGGAAGGGCGGGTCAGCTTTATCGCGCCCGCCATCGATACCAGTCGCGGCACCATCGATATTCACCTGGATCTGCAACAGCCGGCGGACTTTCTGCGCCAGGGTATGACGGTCTCGGTGGATATCCGCACCGGTAGCCGCGACCAGGCGCTGGTGTTGTCCAACGATGCTCTGCTCAATCGCCAGGGCCAGCAGGCCGAGGTATTGCGCTGGACCGCGGAGCGACAGGGGGAGCGGGTGCCGGTCCAGCTCGGTCTGCGCGGCACGGGCCTGACCGAGATTACCGAGGGGCTGAGCGCGGGTGATGTGGTGCTGGCGGACGAGGTGGCGGAAGGGCAGCGGGTGCGGGTGCGCATCGAGCCGATGTTGGTCGGCGGAGAATAGCAGCGATGCGATCCCTGCTGGCCAGCGCCTGGACCGAGTGGCTGATCGCCCTGCGCTTTCTGCTGGACAACCGCATGCAGACGCTGCTGATCCTGTTCGGTATTACCGTGGGCTCGGCGGTGATCGTGTTCATCACCGCGCTGATCACCGGCCTGCAGGAGAATGTGGTCGAGCGTACCCTGGGCACCCAGGCGCATATCCGTATTCTGCCGCTGGACGAATTCAACCGCCTCGCCCCACTGCCGGACGGCGCCGTATCGCTGATTCTGGAAAGCCCGCGGGCCCAGCGGCTGCGCTCGATCAGCAACTGGCAGGAGGTGGTGGCGGTGCTGGATCAGCATCCGCGCCTGCCGGCGGTGTCGCCGGTGGTCAGTGGCCCGGCACTGGCGCTCAGCGGTGTGGCCCGCGCCTCGGTGGCGCTGATCGGCATGGACCCGGAGCGCTATGAGCGGATTATCCCGATCAGCGATGACCTGATCGCCGGCACGTTTCGGGTAGGGGCGGGCCATGGGGTGATCGGCAGCGAGCTGGCCAAGGACCTGTGATTGGATGTAGGCGACAAACTGCGCCTGGATGGCGGCGATGGCCGGGAAGCGGTGATCGATATCGCCGGCATTTTCGAACTCGGCGTGCGTGAACTGGACGCGCGCTATGTCTATCTCGATCTGAAGCAAGCCCAGACCCTGCTGGCCCTGCCCGGTGGAGTGACGGTGATCGATACCCGGGTGGATGAAATCTTTGCTGCCGATGAGCTGGCCCGGCGCATCGAACGGCTGACCGGACTGCAGGCCGAAAGCTGGATGCAGACCAACGGCCAACTGCTCAATGCGCTGACCTCCCAGAGCATGACGACCGAGATGATCCGTGTGTTCGTCG
>DXBL01000230.1 GCA_019116555.1 Candidatus Pseudomonas excrementavium | reverse complement strand
GCAAGGGCGCGAAACAGCTGACCTTCGACCAGATCGCCCTGGAACAGGCCGGCCCCTACGCTGCCGAAGACGCCGACCTGACCCTGCGCCTGCACCAGACCCTGTGGCAGAAACTGCAGGGCATTACGTCCCTGGCCAAGGTACTGGAACAGATCGAGATGCCGCTGGTGCCGGTGCTGGCGCGTATCGAGCGCAGCGGCGCCTTGGTCGATGCCAAGCTGCTGGGTATACAGAGCCGCGAGCTGGGCGACAAGATGACCGCCCTGGAGCGACAGGCCTTCGAGCTGGCTGGCGAGGAATTCAACCTCGGCTCGCCGAAGCAGCTGTGCGCCATTCTCTATGAAAAGCAGGGATTACCGGTGATTGCCAAGACCGCCAAGGGTCAGCCGTCCACCGCCGAATCGGTGCTTGCCGAGCTGGCCGACCAGGGCTATGAGCTGCCCCAGGTGATCATGCAGTACCGCACGGTGAGCAAGCTCAAGAGCACCTACACCGACCGCCTGCCGGAACAGATCAACCCGCGTACCGGGCGCATCCACACCAGTTATCACCAGGCGGTGACTGCCACTGGCCGGCTGTCCTCCTCCGACCCGAACCTGCAGAACATCCCGATCCGCAGCGCCGAGGGCCGGCGTATCCGCCAGGCCTTCATCGCGCCGCCCGGCTACAAGATCATGGCCGCAGACTATTCGCAGATCGAACTGCGCATCATGGCCCACCTGGCGCAGGATGAGGGGTTGCTGGAGGCCTTCCGCAAGGGCCTGGACGTACACCGGGCCACCGCGGCCGAGGTGTTCGGCGTGGCCCTGGACGAGGTCAGCAACGACCAGCGGCGCAGCGCCAAGGCGATCAACTTCGGGCTGATCTACGGCATGAGCGCCTTCGGCCTGGCCAAGCAGATCGGCGTCGACCGCAAGCAGTCCCAGGACTATATCGACCGTTACTTCACCCGCTACCCGGGGGTGTTGCGCTACATGGAGGACACCCGTGCCCAGGCAGCGGAAAAGGGCTTCGTCGAAACCCTGTTCGGCCGGCGCCTGTACCTGCCGGAGATCCACTCGAAGAACCAGGCTATGCGCAAGGGCGCCGAGCGCACCGCGATCAACGCGCCGATGCAAGGCACCGCGGCTGACATCATCAAGCGCGCCATGATCGAGGTTGATCGGTGGTTGCAGAGCTCTGGGTTGGATGCCCGGGTGGTCATGCAGGTGCACGACGAACTGGTACTGGAGGTCCGCGAGGATCTGCTCGATCAGGTCAGTGCCGGCCTGTGCGAGCGCATGAGCGCCGCGGCCGAGCTGGACGTGCCGCTGCTGGTCGAAACCGGCGTCGGCGACAACTGGGACGAAGCTCATTGATGGGGGGTGAAAGAATTTTCAGCGGCCGGGGAACTTCCCCGGAAACCGCCCGGTCAGAGACTATGAATGGCCAGTCAAGCCCTTCATGCTCCTTAGATGTGATTTAGTGTTGGCAGAATACCGGGCATCCCTTTCCTAGCACAGCCCGGTTGTTGAACCCCGAACCTTCCCTCCCCATAGAAGTTCGGGGTTTTTTTTGTGTCCGCCATTCTTCGATCTCGGATTGCAACCATCATCGCAGAACCCGGCAAGTCCGAATCATAAGCGGAACGATAACCGGGCAGAACGCCGTATTGATTAGAAACGCCGGTCCGTTGTGACCCTTATCTCAAATATGGGATAAAAATTTGCTCCCCTGACGCTCCATCCGGATCATTGCCATTTCAATACAGCGTCGGTTTTCAGGGGGCAAGGACAGCGATGAACACCATAGGCGTAGGCTCAAGGACGAGTACCGGCGGGACGGTGATCGAAGGCAACGAGGGCATTCTCTTCAACGGCCTTGTGGCCAGTTCGATAGGACATAAGGCTACCTGTCCGAAATGCAAGAAGGGAGTTGGCCCTATCGTCGCGGTTGGGCCTCGAACGGTCACCTTGCCCGGTGGCCCTGCGGCACGCGCCGGTGATTACGTCGCCTGCGGCTGTCCTCCCGGCTCGAACAGCCTGTTGGCAGAGGGTAGTGTTTTTATTGGCAGCGATGGTTCCATGGGGGCGGGAACCGGTCGGACGACCAGCCTCGCCGCGGTAGCTCTGTCTAACGCCACAATGGGCGCCTCCAGCCTGCCAACACCAGCTTCCGGCGCCGATCCTGCCATGCAGTTTCGCCAGGATATGCCAGGCGATGACCTGCACCATTCCTTTGAGGAGGAAGAAGAGGAAGAGGAGCGGGCGTTGCCGGTGCAACAACGCATCACCCTGCGCCTGGGCATGTTCTTCGATGGCACCGGCAATAACCTGGGGAATGCTGCCCTTACAGAAGAATGCCGTCGCCAGGATTTACAGGAGTTCGATGAGCAGACCCTGAAGCATATCCGCCAGCTCTGCGAAACCTATGGCTACCGGGATACCAATGGCGATGGGTTGTATGACCAGATGCCCAGCGGCAGTTATGGCAATGAGTTAAGCAATGTGGCGTTGCTGTATGACCTCTATGAGGATCAGGCTGACACTGTTGTGAAAGAAGCCACCAAAGCAGCGAGTTTGAAAGTCTATATCGACGGTATCGGTACTACAGGTGGCAGCGATGACTCTACCTGGAGTATGGG
>DXBL01000229.1 GCA_019116555.1 Candidatus Pseudomonas excrementavium | reverse complement strand
CGATATCGGCGACCAGGGCCCGCAACTTCTCAAAGGGGTAGGGTTGCAGTTGCTGCAGGTCCTGGTTCATCCGGGTCGATCCTCAAAACACGATTGAATGGGGTGTGCCGTTATCCGACTGCTGGGTGTGGGGGCCGAGGGTACGGATGATTGTGTTCTGCAATCGCTCGCATAATTGCGGATCGGACAGCGGTTGATTGTCCGCATCGGTGATCACGAAAACGTCGTCCACACGCTCACCCAGCGTGACGATGCGCGCATTTTGCACGCTGATGTCGAAATCGAGAAATATTTTTCCCATTCTGGCCAACAGACCGGGCCGATCAGGCGCGCTCAATTCCAGCGTGGTGTGCTGTCCGCTATGGTCGGTAAAGATGGTGACCTCGGGCTCGAAGGCAAAATGCTTGAGCTGGCGCGGTACCCGGCGCTGGATGATGGCGGGGTAGGCATCGGGATCGGAAAGAGCTTCGACCAGCCCGGCCTTGATCTCACGGATGCGCTCGGGATGATCGCCAATCGGACCGCCATCGGCGTCCAACACGATGTAGGTATCAAGACTGAACCGGTTGGTGGTGGTGATGACGCGGGCATCCTGAATGCTCAGGTTGAGCTGGTCCATGGCCGCGGCGGTCACGGCAAACAGATCGTGCTGCTCAGGCGTATAAAGGAATATCTGGGTGGCGCCCTCGAATTCGCGCTGGGCCGTTTCCTTGATCAGCACCAGCGGGCCGCGGTGCTCGGGATGCTGCACGATGGCTTCGGTATGCCAGGCGATATCACTGGCGGTGTGGCGCAGGAAGTAATCATCACCCAGTTGTGCCCAGAGCGCTTCGGCGTCCTCCTCGTCGATGCCGGTGCGCACCAGGATATCCATGGCGGCATGCTGGGTGTCGGCGATCAACTGCGCGCGATTGGGCGGATTGTCCAGCCCGCGGCGCAGGGCGCGCTTGGTTTCGGTGTACAGCTGACGCAGCAGCGAGGCCCGCCAGGAGTTCCACATGTTGGGGTTGGTGGCGTTGATATCGGCGATGGTCAGCACATAGAGATAATCCAGGCGCACCTGATTGCCCAGCTGCACGGCAAAATCGTGGATCACCTGCGGGTCGGAGATGTCCTTGCGCTGGGCGGTAGTGGACATCAGTAGATGATGCTCCACCAGCCAGCTGACCAGATGGGTATCCCAGGCCGGCAGTTGATGCCGCTGGCAGAACAGCGTCGCATCGATCGCGCCCAGCTCGGAATGATCGCCGCCGCGGCCCTTGGCGATGTCGTGGTACAGGCCGGCCATGTACAGCAGGTCCGGTTTGGGCAGGCGGCAGAAGATCTTCCAGGCCAGCGGGTACTTTTCCTGATAATCGGGGCGGCCTAGCTTACGCAGGTGCTTGATCAGGTTCAGCGTGTGGGCGTCCACGGTATAGATGTGGAACAGGTCGTGCTGCATCTGCCCGACGATACGGCCGAATTCCGGCAGATAGCGCCCCAGAATGCCGTAGCGGTTCATGCGGCGCAGATTGCGGTGCACGCCTTCGCGGCAACGCAGCAGTTCGACGAACAGGCTGGTGTTGCGGATATCGCTGCGAAAGTTGTCGTCGACCAGGTGCCGATGATCGCGCAGCAGGCGAATGCTGTCGGCGCGCACGCCACGGATTTCCGGGTGCTGGGCCATCAGCAAGAAGATTTCCAGCAGGGCGAAGGGCGTACGCTTGAATACCTGCGGGTGCGTTACTTCGATGTAGTGATTGCGTACCTGGAAGCGCGAGTTGAGCGGCTGGATGTCCGCCGACTCGGCATCACGCAGCAGGATCTCCTCGAAGTGCTGCATCAGCAGATCGTTGAGTTCCGACAGCGACATGACGATGCGGTAGTACTTCTGCATGAAGCGCTCGACTGCCAGCTTGGCGTCGTTGTCCTCAAAGCCGAACAGGCGGGCGATGGCGCGCTGGTGGTCGAACAGCAGCCGGTCCTCGGCGCGCCCGGCCAGGGTATGCAGGGCGAAGCGGACCTGCCAGAGAAAGGTGCGACCGCCGGCCAGGATGTTGTACTCGGGCTCGTTGAGAAAGCCCTGGTCCACCAGCTCGCGCAGGTCGCTGGTGCCGAAGTGGCGCAGGGCGACCCAGCCGATGGTCTGGATGTCACGCAGCCCGCCGGGTGAACTCTTGACGTTGGGTTCGAGGTTGTACTCGGTGTCATTGAACTTGGCGTGGCGGGCATGCTGCTCGGCGCGCTTGGCACGGAAGAATTCGGCGCTGGTCCACATGTGCTGCGGCCCGACCGCATCGAGCATGGCCTGGCGCAGGGCCTCATCACCGACCAGCGTGCGCGATTCCATGAGGTTGGTGATCACGGTGACATCGGCCCGCGCCTCGTCCTGGCACTCGCTGATGGTCCGCACACTGTGGCCGACCTCCAGGCCGATGTCCCAGAGCAGCGTGAGAAAGCGGCTGATGGCGTCGTTGTAGCGATCACCAGTGCCGTCGCGCAGCAGGATCAGCAGGTCGATATCCGAATGGGGATGCAATTCACCGCGCCCGTAGCCGCCGCCGGCCAGCAAGGCGATGTCGGCTTCGTCAGGGCGGTCGAGGGTGGTCCAGGCCTGGCGCAGGATCTGGTCGATCAGCCAGGCGCGGTCGTGGATCAGTTTGTGAATCTCCCGGCCGCCCTCGAAGCGTGCCTGCAACACCTCGCCGGCATGGCGCAGGGCTTTCTTGAAGGCGGGAATCGGGCTGCGCTTGAGGGCCAGATCCGCCTGGAACTGGCCAGGGTCAAACAGTTCGTGATCCACGATGATTCCTCGGCAGGGTGGGCCTTAGCGGAAGTCTTCTTCCTTGCGCAGGGTCAGCACCTCATAGCCATCGGCAGTGACCAGAATGGTGTGTTCCCACTGGGCGGACAGTTTGCGGTCCTTGGTGATCGCGGTCCAGCCATCGCCCAGCAGGCGGGTTTCGGCGCGCCCCTGGTTGAGCATCGGCTCGATGGTGAAGATCATGCCTTCCTTCAGTTCCAGCCCGGTGCCGGCCTTGCCGTAATGCAGCACCTGGGGCTCTTCATGGAAAACCTTGCCGATGCCGTGACCACAATAGTCGCGCACCACGCTGTAGCGGTTGGCGTGGGCATGGTCCTGGATGATCTGGCCGATATCACCGAGGTGGGCACCTGGGCGGACCACGGAAATACCCTTGTACAGGCATTCCTGGGTAACGCGGGAAAGGCGGGTGACCCAATCGGGCGCGTCGCCGACATGGAACATCTTACTCGTATCGCCGTGGTAGCCATCCTTGATCACGGTGATGTCGATGTTCATCGCGTCGCCATTCTTCAGCGGCTTGTCGTTGGGAATACCATGGCAGACCACGTGATTGAGCGAGGTGCAGATGGACTTGGGGAAGGGGATGCGGCCGTGGCCGCCACCGTAGTTCAGTGGCGCCGGAATGGCCTGCAGCTCATTGACGATGTAGTCATGGCAGCGCTGGTTCAATTCGTCGGTGGTCACGCCCGGCTTGACGTATTCCCCGATCATTTCCAGCACTTCGGCGGCCAGTCGGCCGGCGACGCGCATGCCGGCGATGTCTTCGGGGGTCTTGATGGATACGCTCATGATTGGGGGGATTCTCTCGTCTTGCCACGCCGACTGGCGTGCGGAATGGATTGATTGGGCGTGAGTTTATCAGATAGAACGGCGGCCCGGGGCAGGCGCCGTTCGGCACGCCGGCCTTTATTCAGTCCTGCACTCTATGGTATAAAGCGCCGCGCCTGAGAGAACCGCGGATTTCCGCCTCAGGTATTTACTGAAACCGCACACATATCGACACGTTGTCCTGGGTGCCCTTCGGGGTTGGATAGCGGGATATGTGGAGGCTCAACCCGATCTATATATGGAGTTATCATGACCCAAGTTTCCATGCGTGACATGCTGAAGGCCGGTGCGCACTTCGGCCACCAGACCCGTTACTGGAACCCGAAAATGGGCAAGTTCATTTTCGGCGCTCGCAACAAGATCCACATCATCAACCTGGAAAAGACCATGCCCATGTTCCATGAAGCCCTGAGCTTCGTGGAAAAACTGGCCAGCGGCAAGAACAAGCTGCTGTTCGTCGGCACCAAGCGTGCAGCCAGCAAGATCATTGCTGAAGAAGCGGCCCGCGCTGGCATGCCCTATGTTGATCACCGCTGGCTCGGCGGCATGCTGACCAACTACAAGACCATCCGTCAGTCCATCAAGCGTCTGCGTGATCTGGAAGCCCAGTCCCAGGACGGCACCTTCACCAAGCTGACCAAGAAAGAAGCGCTGATGCGTTCGCGCGATCTGGAAAAACTGGATCGCAGCCTGGGTGGTATCAAGGACATGGGCGGCCTGCCTGACGCGATCTTCGTCATCGACGTCGAGCACGAGCGCATTGCCATCACCGAAGCCAACAAGCTGGGCATTCCGGTCATCGGCATCGTCGATACCAACAGCAGCCCCGAAGGCATCGACTACGTGATCCCCGGTAACGATGACGCCATCCGCGCCATCAAGCTGTACGCCGGCGCCATGGCTGATGCAGTACTGCGCGGCAAGAACAGCGGCGGCGTCGACGAGTTCGTCGAAGAAACCGCAGCGGCTTCCGAGGCCTCCGAAGGCTGAGCAGGAACCGGCGTGGTCTCAATGCCGTAATCAAGAAGGGGGCCTTGCCCCCTTTTTGCACTATGTTGAAATATCTTGAAAGCAACATGATGAGGCTGCCCTGTGGTCCGGGCGGCTCCCAATCAAGCAAGCCAGAGGAATAATTCATGTCACAGATTACTGCAGCCATGGTCAAGGAACTGCGTGAGCGTACCGGCCAGGGCATGATGGATTGCAAGAAGGCGCTTGCCGCAGCGGGTGGCGATATCGAGAAAGCCATCGACGACATGCGCGCCGCCGGTGCGATCAAGGCCGCCAAGAAAGCCGGCAACATCGCCGCTGAAGGTTCCATTGCCGTCAAGGTGGCGGACGACAACAAGTCGGCCATTATCATCGAAGTCAACTCTCAGACCGACTTCCTGGCGCTGCAGGACGACTTCAAGGGCTTCGTCAACGAGAGCCTGGAAAAAGGCTTCGCCGCTGGCTACACCGACGCCGCTCCGCTGATCGCTGATCAGGAAAGCGCCCGTGAAGCACTGGTTGCCAAGTGTGGCGAGAACGTTAACATCCGTCGTCTGGCCCGCGTGGAAGGTGATGTGGTCGGTGCCTACCTGCACGGTCATCGCATTGGCGTACTGGTTGTCCTGAACGGCGGCGACGCCGAGCTGGCCCGTGACATCGCCATGCACGTGGCTGCCAGCAACCCGCAGCTGCTGGACCCCTCCCAGGTTTCCCCTGAGGTGGTCGAGAAGGAAAAGGAAATCTTCCTGAGCCTGAACGCTGACAAGATCGCCGGCAAGCCGGAGAACATCGTCGAGAACATGGTCAAGGGCCGGATCAACAAATTCCTCGCCGAGGCCAGCCTGGTTGAACAGGCCTTCGTCAAGGATCCGGAAATCAAGGTCGGTGAACTGGCCAAGAAAGCCGGTGCTGAAATCGTTTCCTTCACCCGCTTCGAAGTGGGCGAGGGCATCGAGCGTGCCGAGGTCGACTTCGCTGCCGAAGTGGCTGCTCAGGTTGCTGCCTCCAAGCAGTGATGAGACGGCGTGACCAGCGCTCTGCAGACTCCCTGCGCGGAGTCTGCAACCAGGTTTGTATCGGAAGGCTTCCCGCGCAGGCGTGAAGCCTTCTTTTTAAGAAAGACTGAACAAGTCGCCATCCTGATTGTCTGGGTGTGACTCGTTGAGTGTTTCACCAGCCACAGCAGGAGAGTGATGAATGGCCCAGGTACCTAGCAGCCGTCAGCCCAAGTACAAGCGAATCCTTCTCAAACTCAGCGGAGAGGCCCTGATGGGTACCGAGGACTTCGGTATCGATCCCAAGGTGCTGGACCGCATGGCGCTGGAAATCGGCCAACTGATCGGTATTGGTGTGCAGGTAGGCCTGGTGATCGGCGGCGGCAATCTGTTCCGTGGCGCTGCGCTCAGTGCCGCCGGCATGGACCGGGTCACCGGTGACCACATGGGCATGCTGGCCACCGTGATGAACGGGCTGGCCATGCGCGACTCGCTGGAGCGCTCCAATATCCAGACCCGGGTGATGTCCGCCATCACCATGGAAGGCGTTACCGAGCATTATGATCGACGCAAGGCCATGCGCTATCTGGCTGGTGGCGACGTGGTAATATTTTCCGCTGGTACCGGCAATCCCTTCTTCACCACCGACACTGCTGCCTGCCTGCGCGGTATCGAGGTAGATGCGGATGTGGTATTGAAGGCGACCAAGGTGGACGGCGTCTACAACCGCGATCCGATGAAGGATCCGAATGCCGAACGTTTCGACAGGCTCAGCTATGACCAGGTACTGGATCTCAAGCTGGGCGTGATGGATCTGACAGCCATCTGTCTGATCCGCGATCACCAGATGCCCTTGCGGGTATTCAACATGAACAAGCCTGGCGCGCTGCTCAACGCAGTGGTGGGAAGCGCCGAGGGAACATTGATCGAGGGCTGAGTAATGATCAACGAAATCAAGCAAGAAGCACAGGAACGCATGAAGAAGTCGGCCGAGTCGCTGGATGTCGCCTTCGCCAAGATCCGTACCGGTCGGGCACACCCGAGTATTCTCGACAGCGTCATGGTGTCGTACTACGGTTCCGACACCCAGCTGCGTCAGGTGGCCAACGTCACTGTCGAAGACTCCCGTACGCTGGCCCTCAGCGTATTCGACAAGAGCATGATCCAGGCCGTGGAAAAGGCCATCATGACCTCTGACCTGGGTCTGAACCCGGCGACCGCGGGCACCACCATCCGCGTGCCGATGCCGGCGCTGACCGAGGAAACCCGCAAGGGCTACACCAAGCAGGCGCGCAGCGAAGCCGAGAACGCTCGGGTAGCGGTACGCAACATCCGTCGCGATGCGCTGGGCCAGTTGAAGGACCTGCAGAAGGAGAAGGAAATCAGCGAGGACGACGAGCGTCGTGCCGCGGATGAGGTGCAGAAGCTCACCGACAAGTACATTGCCGAGATCGACAAGGCGCTGGAAGCCAAGGAAGCGGACCTGATGGCCATCTGAGGCCGATCCTGCCCTGCCGGGTGGTACCCTTGGGTGCACCTGAGCGGGCAGGGTACCAGGAGATGAATTTGTTCAGCACACCAGCAGACCCTGATCATGACTGATAATAAAGCTGCAACCGGGTCCGTCCCCCGCCATGTCGCCATCATCATGGATGGCAACAACCGCTGGGCGCGCAAACGTTTCCTGCCCGGCGTGGCAGGGCACAAGGCGGGCGTGGATGCAGTCCGCGCGGTCATCGAGGTGTGCGCCCAGGACGGGGTGGAAGTACTCACGCTATTTGCCTTCTCCAGTGAGAACTGGGCCCGGCCGCAGGCCGAAGTCGGTGCCTTGATGGAGTTGTTCCTGCTGGCGCTGCACCGTGAGGTGCGCAAACTGCGGGACAATGACATCCGTCTGAGCATCATCGGCGAGCGCAGCCGCTTCAGCCCGAAGCTGCAGCAGGCAATGGCGGATGCCGAGGCCTATACCGCCGAATGCCGTGGCCTGCGTCTGCTGGTGGCGGCCAATTACGGTGGTCAATGGGATATCACCCAGGCGGCGCGCTCACTGGCGCGAGATGCTGCGGCGGGTATTCTGGATGCTGATGCCATTGAAGCGGATGATCTTGCCGCCCGGCTCAGCACTGCCGGTCTGCCGCTGCCCGATCTGTGCATTCGCACTGGTGGCGAGCGGCGTATCAGCAATTTCGTGCTGTGGCAGATGGCCTACGCCGAACTCTACTTTTCCGATCTCTTCTGGCCTGATTTCAAACACGACGCCATGCGCGAGGCACTGGCGGATTTTGCCCGCCGGCAGCGGCGCTTCGGCAAGACCAGCGAACAAGTGGCAGCGGAATCCTGATGCTCAAACAACGCATTCTCACCGGCGTCATCCTGGCGCCCCCGGTCATTGCCGGCTTTGTGCTGCTGGACCACCTCTGGTTTGCCGTGATGATCGGCTTCATCGTTACCCTGGGTGCCTGGGAGTGGGCTCGGCTCGCCGGCGAGACCTCGCAGAA
>DXBL01000028.1 GCA_019116555.1 Candidatus Pseudomonas excrementavium | reverse complement strand
CATCTTCTTCGAGTAGTCTTTGCCGGGAAGCTTGGGCATACTCCCGCCCCGCAGTGCAGTCCAACTTGCTGCTGATCAGTTTTACTCTTGACCGGACACAACCATGCCTGAACGCCTTTCCGATCTCGATCCGGATGTGCAGACCATGCTCCGTGACCTGATGCAGGATGACTACGGGTCGCTGTTGCAGACCTTCCTGCAGGATACCGACCGGCGCCTGTGCCAATTGCATGAAAGCCTCCATCGCCGCAACTGGGAAGACTTTCGCCAGGCGGCTCACAGTTTCAAAGGCAGCAGCGGCAATATGGGCGCCCTGGCCCTGAGTCTGGCCTGCCAGCAGGCCGAAGAAGCTGCCCGCAATGCCGATGCAAATGCCGCCGCCCATATTTGCAATCTCATCGATCAACTCTGTCTGCGCATCCGCCCGCGACTGACCTGCCATAACTGACCGCTGGTTATGGCCCGGAACTTGCTCTGTCCCTGTATTGAATCTGTCTTTGCGATTGCATGGAGAAAGCCTGATGTCCGCCAGCCAACCCCTGATGGCCCTGTTGCATACCGACCTGCGGCCCAGCGCCCGGATCGACAGCGCCCGTGCTGCGCCGTCTGCGGAGGACGCCACGGCATTCGCTGACCTGCTCGCCGAGCAGTTGCCGGCCGAACTGGAAGAGGCGATCAAGCAATTGAGCCCCGAACAACTGGCGGAGCTGCAACAGGCCGCGCTTGCCGCTGACGGCAAGAGCTTGCCGCCGCAGGTCCAGGACTGGCTGGAGCAATTGCCGCTGGACGCCGAGGCTGCAGAGCAGCCCGGTGATGAGGCGCTGGCGGTGATCGGTCAGTGGATGCAGTGGCGGCAGGAAACCACCCAACCCGGACCCGTTCAGGCCGGGCCTGTGAGCGGTGTGGCTGCGGCATCGGTGTCTTCGGTAGGGCAACCCACTGGCTTGCAACCGGCAGTGCTGACCGATGGCGCTGATACGGCGGAGCTGATTGCAGGTGGTGGGCAGTCTGGTCGTGAGTCGCTGTCCCGGGAGGGGGCAGAGAGGCAGCTGACTGGTCGGGAGCAACTTCTCGACGGTGATCTGAATCGACCGTCACGTCAGGTGGCCCAGGCGCAGACCCATACCCAGCAGGATTTCTCCGCCGCACTGCAGCGCGCCGCGGCCACGCCGAGTGATGGTCAGCCATTGTCCACGGTCATGCTCGGCAAGCTCGCCGAGCAACTGGAACGTGGCAGTCCCGGCCGCAGCGGCGGTGAAACCGAGGCGATCGACGGACTGGCGCGCCCGGGCACCTACAGCGCGACCGCTGCCGCATTGACCGCGCGACCGGTCGCGGCGCCGACCCAGAGCATGGGTGTGCCCTTCGGCCAGCCGAGCTGGGGTGAGGCGATGGTGGAGAAGGTGATGTGGATGTCCAGCCAGAATCTGCGCAGCGTCGAGATCCAGCTGGACCCGGCCGAGCTCGGCCCGCTGGAGATCCATATCCAGCATCGCGGCCAGGAACTGCAGGTACAGTTCGTCAGCCAGAACCCCAGCGTGCGTGAAGCACTGGAAACCCAGATGCACCGGCTGCGAGACATGTTCGGCCAGCAGGGGTTGGAGCAGGCGGAAGTCACCGTGGCCGATCGCTCGGCGGGTGAGCAGTCAGGGCAGCGTGATGGCCAGCCGGCCGAGCGCGCTGGCGGGCGCGGACAAGGCGGTGGGGCGCTGATGGCCGGTAATGGCAGCGACACCGTTGAGCAGCCTGAATCGCGTGTTCAATGGATGCCGACGCAGCGGTTAGTGGATTATTACGCCTGACTGGGGTTCGGCGGTCGTTTGCGAGCCCGCAGCTAGCCTGCCCCGTCGTCGCGCAGGTGCGCGATAACCCGAAACCCGTGTGTAACACCGGATGTGATTGGCAATATCGGTGAGCTGCTTTTCGGGGTGTAGCGCCCTGGTCCGCAATCGGGCGCTACGCCTGCGGCACGGCTGTTCTCGTCCCGCTCACATGGAGACCAGAATAACGCCATCACCCCATCCAACCGCAGACATTTCCCGTCCGTGCCATTATCCTAAGCAGGCATTTGCGGCCTGCGTGCCGCCCTCATGCCGTTTCTGGCATGATCAATGCACAATTTCTAGGTAAAGCGGGCTTTTGCCCCTCAGGCGACGGAATTTTGTCATGGCGAAGAATCAGGCAGCAGCGGCGGAAACCGCGCCGCCCTCCAACAAGCGCAAGCAATTGATCTTGATCTGCATTGGTTTGGCAGCCCTGTTGCTATCTGCCGGTGGTGTCGCTTACGCGCTGCTGGCCAACAAGGGCGACTCGGCTGCCGCAGTGGACCAGGAGCCCGTCAAGCTGCCGGCGCTGTATCAACCGCTGGAGCCAGCCTTTACCGTCAATTACGCCCACGGCGGCCGCCAGCGTTACATGCAGGCCAATGTGGTATTGATGGGGCGTGACCCGGAGGCGATGGCGGCATTGGCCGAGCACTCACCGCTGATTCGCAACCGCCTGGTCATGCTGTTCAGCAGTGCGGAATTCGAAAGCCTGATGACAGCCGAAGGCAAGGAGGCGCTGCGCGAGCAGGCGACCCTCGCAGTGCAGGAGCTGATGGAACAGGAACTCGGTAAACCGGTCATAGAGTCGGTACTGTTCACCAATCTGGTTCTGCAATAGGAATAACAATATGGCGGTTCAAGACCTGCTTTCCCAGGATGAAATCGATGCCCTGCTGCATGGGGTGGATGAAGGGGTCATCGACAGCGGCCAGGACAGCGAGCCCGGCGGCGTCAAGAGCTACGACCTGACCAGCCAGGATCGCATTGTGCGTGGGCGCATGCCGACGCTGGAAATGATCAACGAACGTTTTGCCCGCTACACCCGCATCAGCATGTTCAACCTCTTGCGCCGCTCGGCGGATGTGTCCGTCGGTGGGGTACAGGTGATGAAGTTCGGCGAATACGTGCACACCCTGTACGTGCCGACCAGTCTCAACCTGGTGAAGATGAAGCCGCTGCGCGGCACCGCGCTGTTCATTCTGGATGCGCGACTGGTGTTCAAGCTGGTCGACAACTTCTTTGGTGGCGATGGCCGCCACGCCAAGATCGAGGGCCGCGAATTCACCCCGACCGAACTGCGGGTGGTGCGCATGGTGCTGGAGCAGTCCTTCATCGACCTGCGTGAAGCCTGGCAGGCGGTCAAGGACGTGCAGTTCGAGTACGTCAACTCCGAGGTCAACCCGGCGCTGGCCAATATCGTCAGCCCCAGCGAAGTGGTGGTGGTCTCCACTTTCCATATCGAACTCGATGGCGGTGGTGGCGAGATGCATGTGACCATGCCCTACTCGATGATCGAGCCGCTACGCGAAGTGCTGGACTCGGGCGTGCAATCCGACGTGGACGAGCATGATGAACGCTGGGAGCGCGCGTTGCGCGAGGAAATCACCGCCGCCAAGGTGCCCCTGAGCGCCACCGTGGTGCGCCGCGAGCTCAAGCTGCGGGATCTGCTGAGCATGCAGGCCGGCGATGTGATCCCGGTGGAAATGCCCGAGCATATGGTGATGTGCGCCAACGGCGTGCCGACTTTCAAGGCTCGGATCGGCTCGGTAAATGGCAATCTGGCGCTGCAGATTCTCGGGCCGGTCACGCGTCCGCGTTGATCGATCCGCAAACGCAGTACTCTGTACAGAGATAAATGAGGACCAGGCAAGATGGCTGAGGACAAGAAGGACGACATCAGTCCGGAGGAGCAGGCGCTGGCTGATGAATGGGCTGCCGCGCTGGATGAAGCCGGCAACGCCAGTCAGGATGACATAGACGCCATGCTGGCGGGCAACGGCGGTTCCAGGGCGATGCCCATGGAGGAGTTTTCCGCGCCCGAGCGTCAGTCCGGCGGTGATCTGTTCGGCGGTGCCGAGGGACCCAACCTGGACGTGATCCTGGATATTCCGGTGACCATTTCCATGGAGGTGGGCAATACCGATATCACCATTCGCAACCTGCTGCAGCTCAACCAGGGCTCGGTAGTGGAGCTGGATCGCCTGGCCGGTGAGCCGCTGGATGTGAAGGTCAATGGCACCCTGATCGCCCATGGCGAGGTGGTGGTCGTCAACGAGAAATTCGGCATCCGTCTGACCGATGTGATCAGCCAGTCCGAACGCATCAAGAAGCTGAGCTGATATGCGATGCTCGCGCGCATGGATGCCAGCCCTGCTGGCAGGGCTGGCAACGCCGCTGATGGCTGCGCCGGCGGCGGGTAACGGCGATGCCACGAGCGGACTGGCCAGCCAGCTGACCCAGCTCGGTCTGGGGCTGATCGTCGTGGTCGGGCTGATCTTTCTGCTGGGCTATCTGATGCGCCGGGTCGGGCCAATGGCGCCCCAGGGCGGCCAGCATATCCGCGTGATCAGCAGTTACCCATTGGGTCCGCGCGACCGACTGGCGCTGGTCGAGGTGGCTGGGCAGCAGATGCTGCTGGGCATCTCGCCGGGGCGAATCAACACCCTGCATGTGTTTCCCGAGCCGGTCGTGGATACCGCTGGCGAAGCCACCAGCAGCGACTTTGCCCGCAAGCTGCAGGCGATCCTCAAGCGGGAGCAGAAGCCATGATGCGCTGGTGCCTGTTGCTGCTGACATTGCTGGCCCCGACGGTGTTCGCTCAATCGGCGGGCGACCCGCTGAGCCTGCCGGCGATCACGCTGACCACGGATGCCGAAGGCGAGCAGACCTATTCGGTGAGTCTGCAGATCCTGCTGTTGATGAGCGCGCTGACGTTCATTCCGGCCTTCGTCATGATGATGACCAGCTTCACCCGCATCATCATCGTGTTCGCCATTCTGCGTCAGGCGCTGGGCCTGCAGTCTACGCCGTCGAGCCAGATTCTCGTTGGTCTGGCGCTGTTTCTGACCCTGTTCATCATGGCGCCGGTGTTTGAGCGTATCAATGAGAGTGCGCTGCAGCCCTATCTGAACGAACAGCTGGCCCCCCAGCCGGCACTGGAACAGGCCAGCGTGCCGATGCGCGAATTCATGCTGGCGCAGACCCGCGAGACGGACCTGGAGCTGTTCGTGCGACTGGCCAAGCGCACTGATCTGGCCGGCCCGGAGGCCGTGCCATTTCATATCCTGGTACCAGCCTTCGTCACCTCCGAGCTGAAAACGGCGTTCCAGATCGGCTTCATGATCTTCATTCCGTTTCTGGTAATCGATCTGGTGGTCGCCAGCGTGTTGATGGCCATGGGTATGATGATGCTGTCACCCCTGATCATCTCTCTGCCGTTCAAGATCATGCTGTTCGTGCTGGTGGACGGCTGGGCGCTGATCATCGGTACCCTGGCTGCCAGTTTTGCCGTTACGTAGGAGTCTGCGATGACACCTGAAATCGCTGTAGACCTGTTCCGGCAGGCGGTCTGGCTGACCACCGTGATGGTGGCGGTGATCGTGTTGCCGAGCCTGGTGGTGGGGCTGATCGTCGCGGTGTTCCAGGCGGCGACGCAGATCAACGAACAGACCCTGAGCTTCCTGCCGCGCCTGTTGTTTACCTTCTTCACCCTGATCGTGCTTGGGCCCTGGCTGGTCCGCCAGTTGATCGAATTCACCGACCAGCTGTACCGCAATATTCCCGGATTGATTGGCTGATGATCGAGTTGGCCGGCAGCGATATCGGCCGCTGGGTGGCCGGCTATCTGTGGGTCTTGTTCCGGATCGGCGCGGTGTTGATGACCATGCCGGTAATCGGCACGGCCCTGGTGCCGATGCGCATCCGCCTGTTCCTGGCCCTGGCGCTGACCTTCCTGGTGGCCCCGCAGATCGCCAATGTGCCGCAGCTGGATGCGCTGGCCCTGAGTACCTGGGTGGTGATCGCCGAGCAGATCCTGATCGGCGCGGCGATGGGCTTTCTGTTACAGCTGCTGTTCCAGATCCACGTGATAGCGGGGCAGATCGTCGCCATGCAGATGGGTCTGGGCTTCGCTTCGATGAACGACCCGGCCATGGGTGTTTCCGTGGCGGTGGTGGCGCAGGTGTTCACCATGCTGGTGACCTTGCTGTTCCTTGCGATGAACGGCCATCTGGTGGTCATCGAAGTGCTGGTCGAAAGCTTCACCACCTTGCCGATTGGCGAGACCCTGCAGGCGGGGGATTTCCATACCCTGGTGCTGCGGTTTTCCTGGGTGATGGCGGCGGCGGTGCTGATCGGCCTGCCGGCCATCACCGCGTTGCTGATCGTCAACCTGTCCTTTGGTGTGATGATGCGCGCGGCGCCGCAACTGAACATCTTCTCCATCGGCTTCCCCCTGACCCTGGTATTCGGCCTGTTCATCCTCTGGGTCTTGCTCAGCGGCACCGCCGAGCAGTATCACCTGTTCGCTTCTGACGCGCTGATCTGGCTGCGTGAAATGGTGGGGGCGCGCTGATGGCAGAAGACAGCGGTCAGGAACGGACAGAAGACCCCACGGCGAAACGCCAGAAGGAATCCCGCGAGAAAGGGCAGGTGGCGCGCTCCCGCGAGCTGAATACCCTGGCGGTGGTGATGGTGGCCGCCGTGGGGTTGCTGATGCTCGGCCCGGGCATGGCCAGCAAGCTGATGGACCTGATGGTCTACAACTTCTCCCTTGAGCGTGAGGTGCTGTACAGCACCGATACCATGGGCCTGCATCTGCTGGCCTCCATTCGCCAGGGGCTGAGTGTCATCGGCCCGCTGTTTCTGATGTTACTGATCGCTGCGCTGGTTGGCCCGGTGCTGCTCGGTGGCTGGCTGTTCAGCGCCAAGCTGCTGGCGCCCAAGGGTGAGCGACTCAATCCCCTGGCGGGGCTCAAGCGCATGTTCTCGGTCAAGTCGCTGGTCGAGCTGCTCAAGGCGATAGCCAAGTTCCTGGTGGTGCTGGCCATGGCGCTGCTGGTGCTGCGCATGCGTACCGATGATCTCCTGGCCCTTAGTAACGAGGCGTTGCCGGGCGCGATCTTTCACAGTGGCTGGGTGCTGGGCACCTCGCTGTTGTTGCTGGCTTGTTCGCTGATCGTGATTGCGGCGGTGGATGTGCCTTTCCAGATCTGGGACAACAAGCAGAAGACGCGCATGACCAAGCAGGAAGTGCGCGACGAGTACAAGGATTCCGAGGGCAAGCCCGAGGTCAAATCGCGAGTGCGCCAGCTGCAGCGGGAAATGGCTGAGCGACGGATGATGGGTGAAGTGCCCAAGGCCGACGTGGTGATCACCAACCCGACCCATTACGCGGTGGCGCTGAAATACGACCCGGTGCACAGCGGCGCGCCGGTGGTACTGGCCAAAGGCGCGGATTTTCTGGCGCAGAAGATCCGCGAGGTGGCCACCGAGCACGATGTGATCGTGCTGGAGTCGCCACCGCTGGCGCGGGCAGTGTTCTACAGCACCGAGCTGGACCAGCCGATTCCCGCGGGCTTGTATCTGGCCGTTGCCCAGGTGCTGGCCTATGTTTATCAGGTACGCCAGTTCCAGGAAGGCAAGGGCAAGCGCCCCGGCCCCATGCCCGAGCCGCCGATTCCGGATGATCTGCGCAGGGATGAGTAAATGCAGCGTGTTTTCGGGCTGCCGCGCCCCGGTCCGCGCTCGGGCGCGACGACAAGGGTTCAAGGGTTGTGTACGGACACCGGGGGCCGGTATAAGCATAGGGTTGGTACATACGACAGGAGCAGATTAATGTCTGACAGTTCACGAATCTCGTTCTTTGCAGTGGTAGCGGCGGCCTTGTTGGCGCTGGCGTTGGCCTTTATGGCGGTGAGCATCAAGACCGGCCTGCTGCAGTTTCGTGATGCCGACCGCGTGGTCAGCGTCAAGGGCCTGGCCGAGCGTACCGTGGAAGCGGATCTGGCCCTGTGGCCGATCAATTTCACCGTGATGGGCGACAGCCTGGATGTGCTGCAGGGCGATATCGAGACCCAGCAGGACCTGATCCGCTCCTTCCTGCTGCTCAAGGGTTTTGCCGAGGACGATCTGCAACTGTCGATGCCCAAGATCACCGATCAGCATGCCAACCTCTACGGCTCGAACATGCCACCCCAGCGCTACCGGGCCGAGGTCACCGTGCTGGTGCGCACCGGCGATATCGACCGGGTCAAGAGCGGCATGCAGAGCGTCGGTGATCTGGTCAAGTCCGGCGTGGCACTGACCCAGAGTTACGAGCACCAGCCGCAATTCATCTTCACCCAGCTCAACGCCATCAAGCCGGAGATGATCGCGCTGGCGACCCAGGAGGCGCGGGCCGCGGCGGATCAATTCGCCCGGGACGCGGGGGCCGAGGTCGGCAGTATCCGTCGCGCATCGCAGGGCTATTTCTCCATCGAAGATGTCGATCCTTACACGCCCGAGACGAAAAAGGTCCGGGTCGTGACCAGCGTGGACTATATCCTGCGCTGAGCATGCCGCGCGCACCAGCGCAATCCCGCCCGCTTGGGCGGGATGATCCACGCCATCAATAAGCGCAGCGGGGCCTGACAGACGGGGTGCTCACATACTAGACTGGCCCATCCCGTTTTCAGTAAGTGGTTAGTTATGACGTTGTTGCCTTGGTCCCACTCCTGTTCTGCCGGCTTCACCCTGCGAGGCTGGCATAGTTCTCCCAGCGGCAAGCCGCTGCTGCATTTCATCCACGGCAATGGATTCTGCGGCCGGACTTACGAGCCGATGCTGGCGCTGTTGGCCGAGCATTTCGACCTGTGGCTCTGCGATATGCAAGGCCATGGCGATAGCGACCATGGCGGCGCTTTCGTTGGTTGGAACCGCAACGCCGAGCTGGCGATGGAAGCCTTTGTTGCCGGTAAACCGCAATTTGGCGAAGTGCCGCGCTACGCGCTGGGCCACAGCTTTGGGGGCGTCTTGACCAGCCTGATCCTGGCAGCCCACCCGCAGATGTTCCGGCGGGCCGTGCTGCTCGACCCCGTACTGTTCCCCGAACAGGAAATGTTCAAACGCCGATTGCTGAGCCGGCTGGTACGCAACCCGCTGGCGGAGGGCACACGCAAACGCCGCAGCGAATGGCCGGATCGACAGACCGCTTTCGACAAGTTGCAGGGGCGGGGAATCTTCCAGGGCTGGGAGCCAGCCGCACTGCAGGCGCATATCGAGCATGCGCTGCGCGATGAGCCGGGGCAGGGCGTGGTGCTCAAGTGTTCACCGGAGCGGGAAGCGGAAATCTTCGAATCGGCGCCCAAGGGGTTGTGGCGGTCGCTGGCGCGGATAACGACGCCGGTGCGATTGATCCATGGGGACAAGACCTATCCCTTTGTGCAGCAGTCTGCCGCACGAGTGTCAGCCTCGAACCCGCACGTGACGGTTGAGCAGTTGCCCGGCGGGCATTGTTTTATGCAGGAAGACGGGGCGTTGGCAGCGCAGCGGGTGTTGGCGTTTCTGAAAAGTAAGGGCGAGCACTGACTATTGTGGGAGCGGGCTTGCCCGCGAACGGGTGGCCACTGCTGGAAGGGCTTCGCGGCCAAGGCCGCTCCCACAAAAGCTCCAGAGTCCAGGCTCCAGTGGTGGTGTCAGGCTGCGACAATCACATCCCCGTGGTTCTCGGGTTCGATCAGCGCCTGGTGCAGGGCAACGACAGCAGCGTCGTAGTCTTCCTCGTTGATGATGCACTGCATCTCCACCTGGCGAATCGACTGGTGGATCGCCTGGATGCTGATGTCGGCCTTGGCCAGCGCCGCCACGGTCTTGGCCAGGATGCCCTTGACCTTGAGGTCGGAGCCGATGGCCGAGACGATGGCGATATTGTGCAGATGCACTTCGGCCATCGGATAGCGTTCCTTGATCAGGCGGATCGCCCGGGTCAGCGCCTTGCGTGAGCCGGAGGTGTAGTAGGTGATGCTGTTGGCATCGGAGTCCTTGTTCACCACATACAGCTTCAGCTGCTTGAGCAGGCGGGTGATCTCGATGTCGTAACCGACATCCCCGAGCATTTCCTGGTCGAAGACTTCCAGCCCGAACACATCCTTGCGCCCGGCGATGATCTCCACGCAGGGCTTCTCGCTGCAGTAGTTCTGGCTGATGGTGGTGCCACCATGGTCCGGCTCGAAGGCATTCTTGATGCGCAGCTGAATGCCGGCCCGGCGCAGGGTGCGCGCCGCCTTGGGATGGATCGCCTCCATGCCCAGATTGGACAGCTGGTCGGCGACGTCATAGTTGGT
Source organism: Candidatus Pseudomonas excrementavium (assembly GCA_019116555.1). GTDB lineage: Bacteria > Pseudomonadota > Gammaproteobacteria > Pseudomonadales > Pseudomonadaceae > Halopseudomonas > Halopseudomonas excrementavium. The sequence goes on along the minus strand of DXBL01000028.1, from coordinate 8,248 downwards.
ACGGCCGATGGTCACCACCTTGTCCACGCCCACCTGATTCGGGTCAGCACTGGAAAGATGATATTCCTTGTGAATGATCGCCTCACCTGCGCCGGTGCTGGCAGCGATCTGCGCAAACGTGATTTCGCTGTAGCCGCGATCGAAGGTGCTCATCAACCCTTCGCTGCAGTGGGCGTAGCCGGTGGCGACCACCAGCTCACGGCTGAAATCGATGCCGGCAAAGCTGTCGGCGATCATGTCCTGAAACGCCTTGGGTTCGCTCTGGTTCCAGCCGGTCAGGTCGACCAGGCGCGCGTTCACGCCATTTTTCTTCAGTGCCAGCACGGTGTTGAAGGCGCTGTGCGCTTCGCCAAGAGAGGCGAGCATTTCGCGCACTTTCATCAGTTGCCCGTCGAGCTGGAAGTGCCCGTAGGAGCACAGCTGTTGCAGGTTCAACATGCAATCGCGGGCATCATTGATGCGACCGGTAATGAAGCGATCGGCCGCCTGGCGCTCGTACTCACTGGTGAACAGCTCGGCGTTCTTCGCCACCATGCTGGTGCGCACCTGCTCCAGGGTCTCCAGCCAGGCGTCTTCGTTATGGGCATCGGCGAAACGTTCATACACGCCGGGCTCGCCGCTCTTCTTGTGCTCCAGCAGCAGGTTGGTCATGCCACCATAGGCGGAGACCACGAAGATGCGGTTGTACAAGGCACTGTTGCGACGTTGACCAATGAAAATGGTGTTCAGTACTTCATCGAAGCGGCTCATCGAGGTGCCGCCGATTTTCTCTACTGTATGCATAATCCCGGGTTCTTTTATTGAATGAATGTCGTCCCTGCTCACGAATACTGCTGCGGACCTATTTCCAGCGGCTCGACCGGGCCGCGCTCGGCGACGAAGTCGGGACGCGGAGGCATGCCGTCAAAGGGCTTGGCGGGTCGGTTGTCTATCTGGTTGTAGACGAAGAACAGATTGCTCCGCGGGCTGGGTGCGATGTTGCTGTTGGACCCGTGCAGGGTATTGCAGTCGAACAGCACCACACTGCCGGCCATGCCGGTGGCTTGGGCGACGCCGCCCTGGTCGACCAGCTTGCTGAGGCTGTCGTCATCCGGAATCCCGAATTCCTGCCGGCGCAGGGACTTCTCGTAATGGTTTTCCGGGGTCTTGCCGACGCAACCGATATAGTGCTTGTGCGAGCCGGGGATCAGCATCAGCGGGCCGTTCCAAGGATGGTTGTCAGTCAGCAGTACCGAGCAGCTGATGGTGCGCATGCGCGGCAGGCCATCCTCGGTGTGCCAGGTCTCGAAGTCGGAGTGCCAGTAGAACTCCTTGCCCTTGAAGCCTGGTTTGAAGTTGAGCCGGGACTGGTGCACATAGATGTCACCGTCCAGCAGGAAGCGAACCAATCCGGCAGTGCGCTCGTCCCGGGCGACCCGGGCGAACAGCGGATTGCTGCGGTGAATGGCGAACATCGAGCGCAGGGCGCCGCTGTCGGGTTCGCGAATGGCTGCAGGTGATTCCAGCACTTCGGGGTCGCGGCTCATGCGTTCAAGCTCCTGCTTGAATACCGCTACTTCCGCTGCAGTGAAGACCTCCGGCAGGACCAGGAAGCCGTCGCGCTCGAAGCGCGACAGCTGCTCTGCGGTCAGCGGGGCATTATGCAGATCCGTTCGGTAGAGCACCGGGTCGATCCGTTGTTGCCAGCTGGGTGCGTTGTGCTGGCGTGACGGGTAAAGGTCAGCTTGCACGGTAGACATTTTCTCTCCTGATTGTGGTGGCCTCTCAGGGACTCAGGTCGGCGGGGTAGACGCCATTCTCGTCATGTACTTCCCGGCCGGTCAGGGGCGGGTTGAACACGCAGGCCATTTTCATGTCTTCGGTGCCGCCGCGCAGCATGTGCTCGTCGTGCTGATCGAGCAGGTACAGGGTGCCGGGTTCGATCTTGTAGACCTTGCCATCGGACAGGGTTTCGATCTCGCCGTTGCCGCTCATGCAGTACACCGACTCTAAATGGTTCTGATACCAGATATGCGTTTCGGTTCCGGCGTAAATGGTGGTGATGTTGAAGGAGAAGCCCATCTTGTCTTCCTTCAGGATCATCCGGGTGCTGTCCCAGGTTTCGGTAACGACTTTGCGCTCGGATGCTTCACAGTCTTTCAGGTTGCGTACGATCATGTATTTCGAATTCCTCAGGATGCTTGGTTCTTGACGTCGGCAGTCATCACGGCGGCAAAAGCCTGCTCGAGAATGTCCATGGCCTGGGTGATCTGCTGTTCGCTGATGATCAGCGGGCAGAGACACTTGACTACCTGACTGTGGTTGCCGCTGGTCTCGATGATCAGACCGCGGTCAAAGGCTTCGCGGCAGATGGCCGCGGCGGTGTCGCCGTCCGGGCAGCTGATGCCGATCATCATGCCGCGACCCTTGACGAACAGAGAGTCGGGGCCGTGACGGCGAACGATCTTCTGCATGCGCTCGCGGATCAGGTTGCCCTTGGTCTTGACGCTGGCGGCGAATTCGTCGCTGGTCCAGAAGTGCTCCAGCGCAGCGGCGGCGGTGACGAAGGCGTGGTTGTTGCCCCGGAACGTACCGTTGTGCTCACCCGGTTCCCACTGGTCCAGCTCGCGGCGCATGACCACCACGGCGAACGGCAGGCCGAAGCCGCTGAGCGATTTGGACAGGGTGATGATGTCCGGCTTGATGCCCATTTCCTCGAAGCTGAAGAAAGTGCCGGTGCGGCCGCAGCCGGCCTGGATGTCATCGACGATCAACAGCATGTCGTGCTTGCGGCAGAGCTTTTCCAGCTTGCGCATCCAGTCGGCGGAAGCGGCGTTCAGGCCCCCTTCGCCCTGGACTACCTCGACGATCACGGCGGCGGGCTTGTCCACACCGCTGCTGGGGTCGCTGAGCAGCTTGTCCATCATCGAGATGGTGTTGACCTTGTCACCGAAGTAGTTGGCGTAGGGCATGCGGCTGACATCGGTCAGCGGCACGCCGGCGGCGCCGCGGTGATGCTGGTTACCGGTGGCCGCCAGGGCGCCCACGGTGCAGCCATGGAAACCGTTGGTGAAGCTGATGACGTTGCTGCGGCCGGTGACCTTGCGTGCCAGTTTCAGCGCTGCTTCCACCGAGTTGGCACCGGTCGGGCCGCTGAACTGCACTACATAGTCGCCCAGTTTGCGGGGCTCGAGGATGACGCGGTGGAAGGTTTCGAGGAAACGCTCCTTGGCGGCCGAATACATATCCAGGCCGTGGGTCAGGCCGTCATGCTCAAGATATTCGATCAGCGCCTTCTTCAATACCGGATGGTTGTGCCCGTAGTTCAGGGTACCGGCACCCGCCAGAAAGTCGATATAGGACTTGCCTTCGCGGGTGATCAGCTCGGCGCCGCGGGCCTGGTCAAAGATGACCGGAAAGGAACGGCAGTAGCTGCGAATACCGGATTCGTGTTGTTCGAACTGTTGGAAAGTGTTCATGCAGTCTCCTGGGTATCAAGTTTGACTGGTAAGGCAAAGGGACCGGCGCGATACAGCACTTCGTCATCATGCTGGCCGTTGAAATGGTTAGCCCGGCTGAACAGCACCTCGGTGCTGGCGGTCACGCCCAACTGGCGGAAGGCCTTGGCGAACAGCGCTTCGGAGGCGCCGTTACCGGGAGAAATGGTGGTTTCCAGCCAGCGCACGCCCTCGGCGGCGGTACGCTCGATCAGGCCCATCAGCATGGCGATGCCCAGACCCTGGCCGCGCATGCTGCTGTCCACGGCGACCTGCCAGACGAACAGCGTGTCGGGGCGCTCCGGTGGGCGGTAGCCGGAAATGAAGCCGACCAGCTCGCCCTGGCTGTTGTCAGCGGCGATGGAGGTGGCGGAAAAGTGGGAGCACTGCAGCAGGTTGCAATAGACCGAGTTGGTATCCAGAGGCGGGCAGCGCTCGATCAACTGGTTAAGGGCGTGGCCGTCGGTAGCAACCGGACGACGCAGCGAAAATGTGGTGGAAGACATCGTTTCCTGATATTTACTTGTAAATTCATTTTTATAATAAACACATCCAAAAAAAGATCACAACCGGCCATTCCTGTGGCTTACGTGCCATCTGGCATGTCATTGCAATATTTACAGGTGTTATATATTTGTCATAAATCAGGCTCCGGCCCCGATGCTGTAAGCGTTACGGCGGATTGTCTTGGCCGGTCTGGCGGAGGTCGCGACGGCTGGTTTTTTCGGTCGGATTGTTTCTCGAATGAAAGATGAATCCCGGGCCGGAACGGCTTCGTTTTACCACCCGTGGGGAGAAACTGGTTTATTCTGAGGTCCATTGCACAGCTTCTTAGGAGTCTTTCATGGTGTCATCGCGGCGTTCGCGCAAAGAGGATGCTTCCGCCTGGACGGTCGCAGACAGTCGAAGTGTCTATGGCATTCGCCATTGGGGGGCGGGTTACTTCAATGCCAGTGATCTCGGCAACGTCGAGGTGCGCCCCCGGCCGGGGATCGACACGCCGATCGACCTGCACGAGCTGGTCGCGCAGCTGCGCGACAGCGGGCTGGATCTGCCGCTGCTGGTGCGCTTTCCGGATATTCTCCAGGACCGCGTGCGCCAGTTGACCGGCGCCTTCGAACAGAACATTGCCGAGCTGGACTACGCCAACGGTTATACGGCGCTGTTTCCGATCAAGGTCAACCAGCAGGAGGCAGTGGTAAAGAACATCATCGCCACCGAAAACGTCTCCATCGGCCTGGAGGCCGGCTCCAAACCGGAGCTGATGGCGGTGCTGGCGATGGCGCCCCAGGGCGGCACCATTGTCTGCAACGGTTACAAGGATCGGGAGTTCATCCGCCTGGCGCTGCTGGGGCAGAAGCTTGGGCACAATGTCTTCATCGTCATCGAGAAGGAATCCGAAGTCGCCCTGGTGATCGAGGAGGCGGCGCAGCTGGAATTGACACCCCAGGTCGGGTTGCGGGTGCGGTTGTCTTCGCTGACCTCCAGCAAATGGGCCGATACCGGTGGTGAGAAGTCCAAGTTCGGCCTGTCGGCGGCGCAGCTGTTGCGGGTGATCGAGCAGTTCCGTGAGGCGGGGCTGGAGGCCGGTGTGCGGCTACTGCACTTCCACATGGGCTCGCAGATCGCCAACCTGGCTGACTATCAGCATGGATTCCGCGAGGCGATCCGCTACTTTGGCGAGCTGCGGGCGCTGGGCCTGCCGGTCGATCACATCGATGTTGGCGGCGGTCTGGGGGTGGATTACGACGGCACCCACTCGCGCAATGCCAGCTCGATCAATTACGACGTTACCGAATATGCCCGCACCGTGGTGCAGATGCTGCGTGAGTTCTGCGATGAGCAGGGGCTGCCGCACCCGCATATCTTTTCCGAAAGCGGGCGGGCGATGACCGCCCATCACGCCGTGCTGGTGGTGCAGGTGACCGATGTGGAACGGCATAACGATACGGTGCCGCCGATCGATGATCTGGATGAGTTGCCGCAGGTGGTGCGTGCTCTGGTCGGTCTGCTCGGGCAGACCGATATCGAGATGGTTACCGAGACCTACTGGCGGGCGACTCACTACATGAGCGACGTGGCCGGGCAATATGCCGAGGGCAAGGTCACGCTGTCGCAGAAGGCGCTGGCCGAACAATGCTATTTTGCGCTGTGCAATCGACTGCACGCACTGCTCAAGGCCCGCCAGCGCTCCCACCGCCAGGTGCTGGACGAGCTGAACGACAAGATGGCGGACAAATACATCTGCAACTTCTCGGTATTCCAGAGCCTGCCGGATACCTGGGCCATCGACCAGGTGCTGCCGATCGTGCCGCTCAACCGGCTGGATGAGGAGCCCCTGCGCCGCGCCGTACTGCAGGACCTGACCTGTGACTCCGACGGCAAGATTCGCCATTACGTGGATGAACAGAGCATCGAAAGCAGTCTGCCGGTGCATGAGCTGCGCGAGGGCGAGGATTATCTGCTGGGGATATTCATGGTCGGCGCGTATCAGGAGATTCTTGGAGACATGCACAACCTGTTCGGTGATACCGACTCGGTGAATGTCTACCAGTTGGATGATGGCCGGGTGGTACATGGCGGGATCGAGACCCATGACACCATCGAAGACATGCTGCGCTATGTGCATTTCGAGCCGGAGGAACTGATGGCCCGCTACCGCGAGAAAGTCGCCAGCGCGCGTCTGGGAGCGGCGGAGCGGGCGCGTTTTCTGGATATCCTGCGGTTGGGGCTGACGCGGTCGTCCTATCTGGGGATAAGCTGAGCACCCGTCGCAGCTGGCCTCTCGGCCAGATCGAGGCGGGGCGCCCAGCGCAATGGTTCACTCCGATCGAGCGTTCGCCCTATCCTCGGCGAAACCGTCAATCCCAACTGCAGCCAGCCGCGCTCGTAGCAGCTCAACCTCTGGATGCTGGAAAAACGCTACCAACTGCCGTGCGCGGTGCGGTCCGACGCCGGGCTGCGTTTGCCAATCCTGCTGCGTGCGCGCTGCCAGCATAGTCCATCGCTCCGGCACAGCCGCATCGCCGCTGGGCGGCATGCTCAATGCCCGCAACCATTGCAGAAAACCGCGCTCGGTGGCCGGTTGCAATAGCCCGGCCAGTTGAGTGCCACAGGTTGGTGGCAGAGCCTGGGCATCAAGCCAATCCAGCATGCCAGTCAGTTGCCCGGCATCGAGCAGGCATTTCCAGGTGCCAGGGCCAACCCCTGCCAGATCCAACCCGTCGGCGCTGCCCAGCCACTCCAGCCGGGCCAGGAACTGGTCGCGGCAGCCATCCTCCGGTGTCCAGCAACTCAGCGGATGATAACGCGCCGGGTCCGGCACATTCGCTATCGAGCGATCGGCCGCGCGAGTGATGACCTCTTCCAGCTGCGGGATGGTCTGGCCTGACAAGCGGATCGACACCCGGTCGCCGGGCAATACGTCCAGTTCCCGCCAGCGCTGCAGCGAGCCGGCACTGACGCGGCGGATACGCCGACCATCCAGTTCCACCGGTTCCAATTGCAGCACGGGGGTGATGCGGCCGCTGCGACCGATGCCGAACTCGATATCTCGCACCCGGGCTAATGCCCGCTGTGGCGGATGTTTCCAGGCGACGGCCCAGTAGGGTGTCTCGGCCTGCCAGTCGGCGGCGGATGGACGTCGACTCTGGCGCAATACCACGCCGTCGGTGGCGAAGGGCAGGGGCTCGGTGAACCAGCGTTGGCGCTGGGTCTGGGCACTGCGCAGGTCCGTGATCGGCAGGGTATAGCGGGCGGTATCCAGCCCGGCTTGGGTCATCTGGGCAAGACGTTCGGTCATCTGCGCCGGGCCGTCGGGCCAGTCCCAGACGAACAGGCCAATGGCCGCGCGTTCTTCATCGGTCAACTGCTGACGGTTCATCAGACCGGCGATACGGCTGCGCGCGCCGGCGCTGCCGGTGCGGGATTGCACATGCTCGGATAGCCGCCAGTACAGCTCGCCCTGCAGCACCAGATCGACAGGTTGCGGCCAGTGTTGCAGGACGGCGGGCAGGCGTTGCGCGGTCGCGGTCCAGTCCTCACCCTGCCAGCCATCACCGCGGCTGATGGCCCGTACCAATTGGCCCTGGCGGTATTCCAGCGTGACAGCCACACCATCGACCTTGGGTTGTATCCACAGGTCGGCGCGGTGCTTTATCCAATCGGCTGCTTCGGCCTGGCTATGGATCTTGGCCAGGCCGGTCTGCGGTATGGGGTGGGCATTTTTACCGGCGCGCGGTTGATACAGCGGTGGCGGGGCCGGTGAACAGGCCTGCCAGTGTTGCAGCTGCTGCAGTGCCTGGTCGTAGATCTCATCCGGCACCAGTGAGCGGCCCTGTTCGTGGTAGGCCTGGTCCCACTGGTTAATCTGCTCGGCAAGCTGTGCGACGTCTGCCTTGGTCGGTAGGTCGGCGCAATCTGCGCTGGCCAGGCGGGCAGCCAGGCAGAGGCTGATGGTTATCCATATGCGTAACATGACTGCATCCCTGCTGATTGATCAGAGTGCAATGTGATGGCCGCGGCTGGCGCAGGCAAGTTACCCGTGCCGGAAGTGTGGAGGAGGTGGCATTTTCCGGTGCCATCGGATCCGTAGGGTACGAGCTGATGCTTGTATGTTGTAGCTGGGAGTGATGAGTTCCATCTCGTCATAGCGTACTGGTTGTAGAGCTCCACGGCCGAGATGGAACTCGGCCTTCCCGGTGTTGAGCCCTCCGGGAACGCTGAGTCCACAGAGAGCATCAAGCCCTTGGGAAACACCGCCCTCCTGGGGC
>DXBL01000027.1 GCA_019116555.1 Candidatus Pseudomonas excrementavium | reverse complement strand
TGCGATGTGCTGTCGATGAACGCCACCAACCTGCCGCGGGTCAAGTGGCTGTTGCGCCAGATCAGCCTGAGCGATGCCCAGGCCCTGCTGGAAGAAGCGCTGCAGCAGGACAACGCCTACCTGGTGCAGAGCATCCTGCATCTCGCCCTGCGCAACATGGGGCTTGGCAAGGTGCTGATGCCGGTGCGCTGAGCATCGGCCCGGTCACAACTGCCAGCCCGATTCGCCCAGGTCCACGCCTCCTGGGCCGAAGCTCCGTTCCACGAGGGTAATGCCGCCATCGGCCTCGATGGTCAGCAAAGTGCTGGCGCGGGTGCCGTAGTCCGCGCCGAGAATGAAGGTCGCCGACAGGCGGCGTTCCCACTCCAGGCTGACGCCACTGTCGGGCAGCTGCTCATCCGGGTACTCCCGGGTGTCGCTGAGCAGCGCCAGCAGGCTATCGCCATCGCCATCGAGATTGGCTTCCAACCCCTGGCGCAAACTCTCCAGCTTCGGCCAGGGGTTGTTCAGTGAGGCGTTGGACAACCCGTAGATACCCGGCGCCAACGGGCTCGCGACACCCTCCTGGCTGTTGAGATGCCAGAGCTGCTCGGGCGTGCCGACCAGCAGGTTGAAGCCGGCGTAGTCATCCAGATCGCCGGCCAGACTCTGCAGATAGTCGGCCGGGGGCATGCTGTCGGTGAGGTAATCCAGCACCAGGCTGCCCCGGGAGCGCGGGCCGGGGCCGGCCTGGGGCGAGCGGATATTGGTCAGTGCCGCGAAGCGGCCGCTGCGGGTCACGCCGAGCCAGGTGCCACCGGCCTGCAGGTCCTTGCCGGCCAGCAGCTCGGGATGACCTTCCTCGTTCCAGAAAGTGGCGGCCCGCGTGGGTCGCGGATGGAACTCGTCGCGGTTGCCGAGCAACACCAACGGCCGGCCCGACAGTTGCCAGGCGAAAGCGATCAGACACATGGTCGACTCCTGATGGTTCAGCGTATTTATTGATGCAGTGTACCGGCTCGCCCCGGGGTGCGTCTCCTGCGATCCGGGGCAGCGAGCGGGGCCGGTTTTCGTTACACTAGCCGACTGTGCCGTCGTCCGAAGGTGCAGCGTATTCTGGGGAGCAGTAATGGAGTTTGTCATATATCTGGTGCTGGGCGCCTGTGCCGGCGTATTGGCCGGGCTGTTCGGGGTTGGCGGCGGCATGATCATCGTCCCGGTGCTGGTCTACAGTTTCGCCCTGCAGGGTTTCGCTCCCGATGTGCTGACCCACATGGCGGTGGGTACATCCCTGGCCACCATCGCCTTCACCTCGGTCAATTCGGTGCGGGCGCACCACAAGCTGGGCGCGGTGCGCTGGCCGCTGTTCGTCTGGCTGGCCCTGGGGATCATCTTCGGCGCCGTGCTGGGCGCGCTGACCGCCTCGGCGATCACGGGCCCGCTGTTGCAGAAGATCATTGGCATCTTCGCCATCTGCGTGGCTATCCAGATGGCGTTCGAGCTCAAGCCGAAGGCCGCTCTTGGCGAGCCGGGCAAACCGGCGCTGACTATCACCGGCGGCGTGATCGGCTGGGCCTCGAGTATCTTCGGCATCGGCGGCGGTTCGCTCACCGTGCCCTTTCTGGTCTGGCGCAGCGTGCCCATGCAACAGGCGGTGGCCACCTCGGCGGCCTGCGGCATGCCGATTGCTCTGGCGGGCGCCGCGAGTTTCATCTGGACCGGCTGGGCGGCCGCTCCGTTACCGGATTGGAGTCTGGGATACGTCTACCTGCCGGCACTGATCGGCATCGCGGCGACCAGTGTATTCTTTGCCGGATACGGTGCGCGTCTGGCCCACCGGTTGTCCCAACGCCTGCTCAAGCGACTCTTTGCCCTGTTGCTGGTCGTGGTAGGCATCAATTTTCTGCTCTAAGGGAGTGCCATGCTGACTTATCCGCAGATCGATCCGGTTGCCCTGTCCCTGGGGCCGCTGCAGATCCATTGGTACGGCCTGATGTATCTGGTCGGCATCGGCGGCGCCTGGTATCTGGCCAGCCGCCGGCTCAAGCGCTTCGATCCGAGCTGGACCAGCGAAACCCTGTCCGATCTGGTGTTCTGGGTGGCGCTGGGGGTGATCGCCGGGGGCCGGCTGGGCTACGTATTGTTTTATGATCTTGCTGCGTATCTGAATGACCCCTCACTGGTCTTGCAGATCTGGAAAGGCGGCATGTCCTTCCATGGTGGTCTGGTCGGGGTGCTGCTGGCGGTACTGTGGTTTTCCCACCGCCACCACAAGAGCTTTTTCCAGCTGATGGACTTCATTGCGCCGCTGGTGCCCATCGGCCTGGGCGCTGGGCGCATCGGCAACTTCATCAATGCCGAGTTGTGGGGCCGGGCGACCGATGTGCCCTGGGCCATGGTGTTTCCCACCGATCCGGCGCAACTGGCGCGTCATCCTTCCCAGTTGTACCAGTTCGCCCTGGAGGGTGTGGCGCTGTTCGCCATTCTGTGGATCTACTCGCGCAAGCCGCGCCCGACCATGGCGGTCAGCGGGCTGTTCGGTATCTGCTACGGCGTGTTCCGCTTTATCGTCGAATTCGTTCGCGAGCCGGATGCCCACCTCGGCTATCTGGCCTTTGGCTGGCTGACCATGGGTCAGCTGCTGTGTATACCCATGATTCTGGCTGGTGCCGCCATGATGTGGTGGGCCTACCGCAAAGAGGATGCAAGGCATGAAACAGTATCTTGAGCTGATGCGCCGGGTGCGCGAATCCGGCACCTTCAAGAGCGATCGCACCGGCACCGGTACCTGGAGCGTATTCGGCCACCAGATGCGTTTTGATCTGGCCGACGGCTTTCCCATGGTCACCACCAAGAAGTGCCACCTGAAGTCCATCATCCATGAACTGCTGTGGTTCCTGCAGGGCGATACCAATATCCGTTATCTGAAGGAAAATGGCGTTTCCATCTGGGACGAATGGGCCGATGAGAATGGCGACCTGGGGCCGGTCTACGGTTACCAGTGGCGTAGCTGGCCGGCGCCCAATGGCGAGTCGATCGATCAGATCAGCAAGCTGATCCAGATGATCAAGACCAACCCGGACTCCCGCCGGCTGATCGTGTCTGCCTGGAATCCGGCGCTGGTGGATGAAATGGCCCTGCCGCCATGCCACGCGCTGTTCCAGTTCTACGTGGCTGACGGCAAACTGAGCTGCCAGTTGTACCAGCGCTCGGCGGATATCTTCCTCGGCGTGCCCTTCAATATCGCCAGCTACGCGCTGTTGACGCTGATGGTGGCGCAGGTCTGCGACCTGCAGCCCGGCGAGTTCATCTGGACCGGCGGCGACTGCCACCTGTATGCCAACCACATCGAGCAGGCCGACCTGCAGTTGAGCCGCGAGCCTTATCCGCTGCCGACCATGCGGCTCAACCCCGAGGTCAAGAATCTGTTCGCGTTCACGTTCGAGGATTTCTCCCTGGAGGGTTATCAATCCCATCCGCACATCAAGGCACCAGTGGCGGTCTGAAACGTGAGCGCCCTGTCATCGTACTGCAATAATACTGTCATACGCTTGAGCGGCTTATTTCAGTGGCGGCGGGGTGCGGCAAATGCGCAGGGTCATATTCAATCAGAAGGGCGGTGTCGGCAAATCCAGCATCGCCTGTAATCTTGCCGCGGTCAGCGCCGCCCAGGGCTATCGGACCCTGCTCATCGATCTCGATGCCCAGGCCAACTCCAGTCAGTATCTGACGGGGCTGACCGGCGTGGATATCCCCACCGGCATCGCCGAGTTCTTCCACCTGATCCTCACCTCGGGCATCGCCGCGAAGAAAGCCCGGCCGCAGATCCTCGAGACCGAGTACCCCAATCTGCATCTGATCACTGCCTCACCCGAGCTGGCGGACCTGCAGCCCAAGCTGGAGGCCAAGCACAAGATCAACAAGCTCAACCGGTTGCTGGACAAGCTCGACGGCGATTACGAGCGCATCTACATCGATACCCCGCCGGCGCTGAATTTCTACTCCATCTCGGCGTTGATCGCCGCTGACCGCTGCCTGATTCCCTTCGACTGCGACAGCTTCTCCCGCCAGGCGCTGTACGCGCTGCTGGAAGAAATCGACGACATCCGCGACGACCACAACGAGCACCTGCAGGTCGAAGGTATCGTGGTCAATCAGTTCCAGCCGCGGGCGGCGCTGCCGCAGCAGATGGTCGCTGAGCTGCTGGCGGAAGGTCTGCCGATATTACCGGTGTACCTGTCGAGTTCGGTGAAGATGCGCGAATCGCACCAGGCCTGCGTGCCGCTGGTACACCTGGACCCCAGGCACAAGCTGACCCAGCAGTTCATCGCCCTGCATGACCATCTGGAGGCGGCCGGCTGACGTTGCCGCCCGGTGCGCGGAAAGGTATTCTGCGCCGATGAAAAACCATCTTCCGCTTTCCCTGATTGCCGCCTGCGCACATGATCGTGTGATCGGGCTGGACAACCGCATGCCCTGGCATCTGCCAGCGGACCTCAAGCACTTCAAGCAGACCACCCTGGGCAAGCCCATCATCATGGGCCGCAAGACCTGGGATTCACTGGGGCGGCCCTTGCCGGGCCGGCTCAATCTGGTGGTCAGTCGCCAGGCTGATCTGCAGCTCGACGGCGCCGAGGTATTCACCAGCCTGACTGCCGCCATCGCCCGGGCCGACGAATGGGCGCGGGAACAGGGCGTGGATGAACTCATGTTGATTGGCGGCGGCCAGCTGTATGCCGAGGCCTTGCCATTGGCCAAGCGCATCTATCTCACCCGGATCGATCTGACGGTGGCAGGCGATGCCTTCTTTCCGGAATTCACTGGTTGGCAGCTGGTCGAGAGCGAGGCGCATGCCGCCGGGGAAGCCACTCCGGCCTATCGCTTCGAAACCTGGACCCGGCCGAGCCACAGCTGACCGGGTGCAGCCATTGCCGCTTGCTACGCTGCCAGCGCCTCGATGACGGCCTTGCTGAAGGCGGGTATGTCATCGGGTTTGCGGCTGCTGATCAGGTCGCCATCGACAACTACCTGCTGGTCAACCCAGTTGGCGCCGGCATTCTTCAGGTCATCGGTCAGCGACGGCCAACTGGTGATGGTCTTGCCCTGCACCACGCCGGCCGAGATCAGCAGCCAGCTGCCATGGCAGATCACCGCGATGGTCCGGTTCGCCCGGGCGGCGTCGCGCACCAGCTCCTGGGCCATCTCATTGCTGCGGATATTGTCGGAATTGACAACCCCGCCGGGGAGCAGCAGAGCGTCATAATCCTCGATCCGGATGCTGTCGAAGGTGTTGTCCACGGTGAACTCGTCGGCTGGGGTAGTGTGGTTCCAGCCGGTGACCTTGCCCGGGGACGCCGAAATGATGTCGGTGCGGGCGCCGGCCTGTTCCAGTGCTTCCCTGGGACCGGTCAGTTCAACCTGTTCGAAGCCGTCGGTCACCAGAATGGCGACGCGTTTGCCTTGAAGTGTCTGAGCCATGGGAAATTCTCCTCTGTGGGTGGCGTTGCATACCAGCATTCGACCGCCCAGGGGAATGAAGTTCGCCCTTTCTTTACCAGTGATGCGGCGCGATCCCAACGCGGCCAAGGGCCGGTAGTCGGCGAGGGCGCCCGTTGCCATGGCTTTATCGCTGGATTGTCTATGCTGATGGCTGGTACTCATATAGGGAGCAGGCTGATGAGCAAGACATTACTGGTAGCCCTGTTGCTGACCATGCCGGTCCAGGCGAACACCCCGGCGGATGATCAGGAAACCTGTGCCGACAAGGAGCAGCGCATTCTGGAGCGGCTGCAAGAGGCCGAGGCGGCGGATAATCAGGGACAGGTGCGTGGCCTGAACAAGGCGCTGGCGGAAATGCGCGACAATTGCACCGAGGAAGGGTTGGCTGCCGAGCGGCAAGAGCGTATCGCCGAGAGTGAGGCGGAGGTGAAGGAGCGCCGGGAGGACCTGGCTGAAGCCATCCGCGACGGCGACCAGGGCAAGATCGAGAAGCGTGAGGGCAAACTGGCCGAAGCCTTGAAGGAACTGGGCGAAGCCCGGGCGGAGTAGCCGTCGCTACCCCGCCGGGACCTGCTCAGCGCGTTGCCAGCGCTCAGTCTTCCAGCATCGCCTTGTTGCGGACCGCGCCCTTGTCGGCGCTGGTGGCCAGCAGGGCGTAGGCCTTGAGCGCGGTGGTGACCTTGCGCGGGCGTTTCTCCGCCGGTTTCCAGCCTTGCTTGTCCTGCTCGATACGGCGGTGCGACAGCTCCTCATCGCTCACCAGCAGGTTGATGGTGCGGTTGGGAATGTCGATAAGGATCTTGTCGCCTTCGCGCACCAGACCGATGGCGCCGCCGGCAGCGGCTTCCGGCGAGGCGTGGCCGATGGACAGCCCCGAGGTGCCACCGGAGAAACGGCCGTCGGTCAGCAGGGCACAGTCCTTGCCCAGGCCCTTGGACTTCAGGTAGCTGGTCGGATAGAGCATTTCCTGCATGCCCGGACCGCCCTTGGGCCCTTCGTAGCGGATGATCACGATATCACCGGCCTTCACTTCGTCAGCAAGGATGCCGCGTACGGCGCTGTCCTGACTCTCGTAGATCTTGGCGCTGCCTTCGAACACATGGATCGACTCGTCGACCCCGGCGGTTTTCACCACGCAGCCGTCCAGCGCGATATTGCCGTACAACACGGCCAGGCCACCTTCGCTGGAATAGGCGTGCTCGACCGAACGGATACAGCCTTCGGCACGATCGTCATCCAGACTCGGCCAGCGCGTGTTCTGGCTGAACGCGGTCTGGGTCGGGATACCGGCCGGACCGGCCTTGAAGAATTCATGCACGTCCGCATCGCTGGTCTGGGTGATATCCCACTGGGCAATCGCCTCGGCCATGCTCGGACTGTGGACGGTCGGCACGTCGGTATGCAGCAGGCCGCCGCGGGCCAGCGCGCCCAGGATGGAGAACACGCCACCGGCACGGTGCACGTCTTCCATATGGTATTTCTGGATGTTCGGCGCCACCTTGCACAGCTGGGGGACCTTGCGTGACAGGGCATCGATATCCCGCAGGTCGAAGTCGACCTCACCTTCCTGGGCCGCGGCCAGCAGGTGCAGGATGGTATTGGTCGAACCGCCCATGGCGATATCCAGGGTCATGGCATTCTCGAACGCCTTGAGGCTGGCAACATTGCGCGGCAGGACCGACTCGTCATTGTCCTGGTAGTAACGCTTGCACAGCTCCACCGCCAAGCGACCGGCGCGCAGGAACAGCTGCTCGCGATCGGCGTGGGTGGCCAGCATCGAGCCGTTACCGGGCAGGGACAGGCCCAGCGCCTCGGTCAGGCAGTTCATCGAGTTGGCGGTGAACATGCCCGAGCAGCTGCCGCAGGTCGGGCAGGCGCTGCGCTCGTACTCGGCGACGGTTTCGTCGGAGCAGGAGTCGTCGGCAGCGGCGACCATGGCATCGACCAGGTCCAGACCGTGGGCCGCCAGCTTGGTCTTGCCGGCTTCCATCGGGCCACCGGAAACGAACACCACCGGGATATTCAGGCGCAGGGCGGCCATCAGCATGCCGGGGGTGATCTTGTCGCAGTTGCTGATGCAGACGATGGCGTCGGCGCAGTGCGCGTTGACCATGTATTCCACCGAGTCGGCGATGATCTCGCGCGAAGGCAGCGAATAGAGCATGCCGTCGTGGCCCATGGCGATGCCATCGTCCACCGCGATGGTGTTGAATTCCTTGGCCACGCCGCCGGCCTTCTCGATCTC
>DXBL01000228.1 GCA_019116555.1 Candidatus Pseudomonas excrementavium | reverse complement strand
CTGGTCATCCAGCCGCCAGTCGCCGCTCGCATCCAGCTCCAGCAACTGGCGCTGGCTCTCTACCGTGGTAGTGCTGGCGCTGTCGCGCTGGTCCTGCGGCAGATCCAGCGGCCGCTGCAGTAGCGGTACCTGGGCGGTGAGCAGAAAGAACACCAGCACAATAAAGATCACATCCAGCAGTGGTGTCAGATCCGGCAACAGGCTGGCGTTGGCGGTATTGGCCGGGGGTAGGCGGATCATGCGCTGGCCCAGCCGGCGTGCGGCATCGTAGGCGTCAGTTCCAGCCCTTCCAACGTCAGATGGCAGCGGTTGAGCAGAGTCTGTACCCCTTCCAGATAACGCTCGGCCCAGAGCGCAAAGCCCTGACCAGCCGCCAGCGCCGGGATCGCAATGCACAATCCCCAGACGGTGGTATACAGCGCCTGCCACAGGCCATCGGCGAGCAGCGCCGGGGTCACCGGTTGGTCCAGCGCGGCGATATCGGCAAACATCGCGACCATCCCCAGCACCGTGCCCAGCAGCCCGAGCATGGGCGCCAGTACCCCGATCAGTTGCAGCAGTCGCAGGTGGCGGCTCAGGCGTTGGCGCTCCTCCAGCAGCCAGCAACCGAGCATATCCTCCCGCTGCGTCGGTGCCAGCTGCCGATGTTCCAACAGCAGACCCAGCGCCTGGCTCCAGCCCTTGCGAGCGGAGCGCCAGAGCCGTTCACAGGTCTGTGGGTCGCAGTCGCGGCAGGCACTCAGTGCGGCCTGGCGGGCGGCCTGGCGCAGCGGTGCCAGCGCCAGAAACACCTGTAAGCGCTCCAGCAGCAGCGCCACCGCCAGCAACGAGCACAGCCCCAGCGGCCAACCCACCGCACCCATGGTTGCAAACCACTGCGGCATGACTCAGCCCTCCAGCGCCGGGGCGGTTTCGGCCAGCCCACGCCAGGCTTCCAGCTCCGGCTGCCCCGGCTTGCGCGCGCCGAACAGCTGCAGGATCAGTTCGCCGTTCGCATCAAAGGCTTCCCAGCTGGTGATGATGCCGTCGGTGCTGGGCTTGCGTACCCGCCACAGCTGGGCCACGGCGGGCATCTTCAGATGCAGGTTGAAATCGGTATCAAGCACGTTGAACCAGTCACCGACCCAGCGCAGGTCATGCACAGGCCCGGTATGAATTTGAATGCAATGACGGTTGCCGACAAACACCATGATGGGCAGCTTCTGTGCCGCCGCCGCGGTCATCACATCCGGCAGCGCCCCGGTCGCCAACGGCTCGGCCCACTGCCGCCCGACCAGCCGCAACGCCTGGAGTCGGCCGACCTGATTGCGGTTGAGCATGGCATGGAAGTGGTGCACATCCTTGAGTTTGCTCCAGTCCTCGGCCAGCGCCGCAGTATCCACCTGCCGGTCGTCCCGCTCAGCCGCCCTGGCCGGTGCCGGCTGCAGGCCCAGCTCACGGGATTGATCCGCTTCGGCAAAGCGCGCCAGCAGCGCACCCCAGGCATCCAGATCACTGTGTTCGGTAAGAAACACCTTGTGCACCGCTACTCCCTGCTGGTCAAACACCTGTAGGCTGCGTTGCAGTCCGCGGGCGGTCTGCTGTTCCACCGCGAACAGGCTGTGCCAGCCGGAGAGGAACAAGCGCAGATCGATATCCGGCGACACCACCAGGCCCATCTTGCCGCTGGCAGCCACGGTGGTCTCCCGGTAGACACCCTTGCGCTCATGCACACAATGCTCATTGCGGGTCAGCACCATGACCCGGCCCAGACTCTCCAGCGCGGGCAACAGTTCAGTCCAGTGCGGACGCAGGCGCAGGGTATCCAGGCCCAGCCGACTGGCAATCAGTTCAGCCTCGCTGACCGCCAGTTGCTCGGCCACATCCCGGGTACGCAGGCGAGGTTGTTGCTGGAGCAGTTGCTGCCAGGCAAGAAACAGCGGTGAGGTGGAGATGGCGTTATCGGCGTGCAGGGTCATGATGGCTTCCTCTGGTTATCCTGTTGCATGGGCTCAGCGGCGGCTGAGCGCGAAATCGATAGGGATCCGCACCCGGCTGGGCGTCGGTCGCCCGGCCAGCAGTTCGGGTTGAAACTTCCAGTCCGCTACCGCCTCCAGAGCGGCCCGATCAAGACTGGTAAAACCGGACGACTGCAATACCGTCACCTGCCGCTGCTGACCTTCGGCATCCAGCCGCACCTCCACCAGCACCTGGCCCTGCTGATTGCGCCGCCGGGCCTGCGCCGGGTAGACCGGGGCCGCCGGCGGTTCACGAAAACGTGGCTGCTGACTGACCACCTCCTCCGGCTCGGCGACAGGCAACGCTGGCGGCTGCGCGCTGGGCTGGGGTGCGCTGGCCATACTGGCCGGCTGTTCCTGTGCTGCAGCTGGCGGCTCTGGTGTAGCCGGCGCTTCAGCCGTAGGTGGCTCGGTTGCGGCTGTTCTGCTTGGCTGCGGCGTCTTTGTCGGTGGCTCGCGGGGCGCAGGTACAGGATCGGGCCGCTCGGTGCGCGCCACTACCTGCGGCGCAACCGGCTCCGGCAGCGGCTCCACCAGAGGCTCCGCCGGCGGCTCTACAACGGGCTCCGGTGCAGTCACCCTGACCATTCTCGGCAGCGCTACCACTCCCACCTGCTCGGCCGTTGCCGCACTGGATATACGCGGTGGTGTGCGCCAATCCAGCCATTGCCCGGCGGCCAGATGCACCCCCAATGACAGCAGCAGAAAAAGTCCGACACGCATTCCCGACGTCCAATACCAACAACTGATTACATCTATTGATAATCATTTGCATTTGATTGTCAACCTCGTTTAGCATCCGGTCGATCAAAAAACGACCCCTATGCAGGAGGCAAAAAATGAATAAACGCCCGTCGCTCGTGCGCCATGGGTATCTGGCCTTGCTGATCACGCCCACCATGCTGCTGGCTCAGGAACGCCCAGCGACCCAGTTCGACACCATCACGGTCACCGCCACCCGCTCGGAACAGCGGCTGGATGAAGTGCCCAGCACAGTGACCGTGCATGACGAACAACAGGTCGATCAGCAGAACATCAACGATATTCGCGACCTGGTGCGCTATGAGCCCGGCGTTTCAGTGGGTGGTACCGGCAGCCGCTTCGGTCTGTCCGGATTCAGCATCCGCGGCATTGGTGGCAACCGGGTGCTGACCCAGGTCGACGGCGTGGCCGTGCCGGACGCCTTCACCTTTGGCCCCTTCCTCAGCGCCCAGCGCGACTACGTCGACCCGGATACGCTGAAAAGCGTGGAGATCATCCGTGGTCCGGCCAGCTCCCTGTATGGCAGCGATGCGCTGGGCGGTGCGGTCAGCTTTGTCACCCGGGATGCGGGAGACTATCTGGACGAGGGCGATGACCAGGCCTTGCGCCTGAAGACCGGCTACGACGGCAGCGATGACAGCTGGCAGCGCAGCGCCACCTTCGCCGGCCGCCGGAGCAGCCTGGATGCCCTGTTGCACCTGAGCCGCCGGGACGGTCAGGCCACCGACACCTATGGCGGCCGGGGCGGCATAGGTGTCGAACGGGAAGAAGCCAACCCGCAGGATCGGCAGCGGGAAAACCTGCTGTTCAAACTGGGCTGGGATTACCGTGACGGTGACCGCCTGCAGCTCGCCTATGAGCGCTTCGAGGATGACATTCGCACGCGCATCCGCAGTGACGAAAGCCTGACCGCCACCACCCGCCGGCACGCCGCGGTGGATACCTCCGAGCGTGAGCGCATTACCCTCAGTCACGATGTGCGCCTGAGCAGCCCGTTGGCCCAGCGCCTGCGCTGGCAGTTGAGTTATCAGGACAGCGAGATGCGCCAGATTACCGACCAGGACCGTTTTACCGCCGGCAGTATGCGCCAGCGCGAACGGGACTCGCGCTATGAGGAACAGGCCTGGGCGTTCAATACCCAACTGGATACCCGCTTCAGCACCGGTCGTCTGGCCCATGACATGACCTACGGGGTGGACCTGCGACGGCTGGAAAGCAGCGACCTGCGCACCGGCTGGGAAGTCTTTGCCGACACCGGCCTGCCGGTGCCCTCCAGCCCTTACAGTGAAACCTTCCCGATCAGTGATTTCCCCGACCCGGTTACCGAGGAATACGCCCTGTTCGTGCAGGACCGCATGGAAATTGGCCGCTGGACGTTGCTCG
>DXBL01000227.1 GCA_019116555.1 Candidatus Pseudomonas excrementavium | reverse complement strand
CCGAGCAGCAGCTCAACCTGTTGCTCGGTCAGTGACAGGCCCATCTGCTCGGCACCGCGAACCAGTTCCCTGGCGTGATCAACCATACCGCTCAAGCCTCCCGGGCCAATGTGCCGTCGTTCAGCGCATTGCGCTTTTTCAAATGGATCAGCAGCAGACTGACTGCCGCCGGAGTGACACCGGGAATGCGCGATGCCTGGCCCAGGGTCTGCGGACGGATGCTCGCCAACTTCTGACTGATTTCCTTGGACAGACCATTCAGGGTCGCGTAATCCAGATCGGCCGGCAGCAGGGTCTGTTCGTGCTGCCGCAGCTTGTCGATCTCATCCTGCTGCCGCTCGATATAACCGGCGTACTTGGCGTGGATTTCCACCTGCTCGGCGGCATCGGCGGGAATGTCGGTAGTCCCGGTAATACGCGTCAGGGTAGGGTAATCCACTTCCGGCCGGCGCAGCAGGTCCAGCAGGTTGTATTCCCGGGTCAGCGGGGTACTGAAATGCTCGGCAAAGTGCTTGCCGATATCGCTGGTCGGCTGCACCCAGGTGGAACTCAACCGCTGCTGTTCCGCCTCGATAGCCTCGCGCTTGGCACTGAAGGCTGCCCAACGGGCATCATCCACCAGCCCCAGCTCGCGACCCTTTTCGGTCAGGCGCAGGTCGGCATTGTCCTCGCGCAGCACCAGCCGGTACTCGGCGCGGGAGGTGAACATGCGGTAGGGCTCGCGGGTGCCCATGGTGATCAGGTCATCGACCAGCACGCCGATGTAGGCTTCATCCCGACGGGGGCACCAGCTTTCCAGTCCCTGGGCGCGGCGGGCCGCATTCAGTCCTGCCAGCAAGCCCTGGGCACCGGCTTCTTCGTAACCGGTGGTGCCGTTGATCTGGCCGGCGAAGAACAGACCGCCGATGACCTTGGTTTCCAGCGAATACTTCAGATCCTGCGGATTGAAATAATCATATTCGATGGCGTAACCCGGACGCAGGATGTGGGCGTTCTCCATGCCCCGAATCGAGCGCACGATCTGCAGCTGCACATCGAAGGGCAGCGAGGTGGAAATGCCGTTGGGATACAGCTCGTGGGTGGTCAGGCCTTCGGGCTCGATGAACACCTGGTGCTGATCCTTGTCGGCAAAACGATGGATCTTGTCTTCGATCGACGGGCAGTAACGCGGACCCACACCTTCGATCACCCCGGTATACATCGGTGAGCGGTCGAGGTTGTTGCGAATGATCTCGTGGGTGCGCTCGTTGGTGTGGGTGATCCAGCAGTTGACCTGTTCGGGATGCTCGTCGGCGCTGCCGGTGAAGGACATCACCGGGATCGGCGTATCGCCCGGCTGCGCGGTCATCTTCGAGAAGTCCACGCTGCGCCCGTCGATCCGCGGCGGGGTACCGGTCTTCAGTCGATCGACTCGCAGCGGCAGTTCGCGCAGCCGCCGGGCCAATGCAATGGCCGGCGGATCACCGGCGCGGCCGCCGGAATAGTTATCCAGACCGATATGGATCTGCCCGCCAAGGAAAGTCCCGGCGGTCAGCACCACGTTGTCGGCGAGAAAACGCAGCCCCATCTGGGTCACCACACCGCGCACCTGGTCCTGTTCGACGATCAGATCGTCACAGGCCTGCTGGAATATCCACAGGTTCGGCTGGTTTTCCAGGGCGTAGCGCACGGCCGCCTTGTACAGCACCCGGTCGGCCTGGGCACGAGTGGCCCGTACCGCGGGCCCCTTGCGGCTGTTGAGCACGCGGAACTGGATACCGGCGCGGTCGGTCGCCTTGGCCATTACACCACCGAGGGCGTCGATTTCCTTGACCAGATGGCTCTTGCCGATACCGCCGATGGCCGGGTTGCAGCTCATCTGCCCCAGGGTCTCGACGTTATGGCTGAGCAACAACGTCTTCACGCCCATGCGGGCAGCCGCCAGCGCTGCCTCGGTACCGGCATGGCCGCCACCAATCACGATCACGTCAAAACGATCCGGAAAATCCACCGTACACCTCGTTGCCCGGCTTGGCCGGACGTCGGGAAAAGGGGCTGATTATAGGGGCAGAGCGAAAAAATTGCAGCAGCGGCTGAACATTTTTTGAACAGCCCGGACGAGCCGTCGAACCAGCAGGTCATTCATAGAATAAAGATAGAAAATATTTAAAAAGCTTTATATTAATGCTGTATATGGTGCCGCGTTTATCTGTGGATATCTAAGAAAAATCCTTATTAATCATAAAATTGGCAAAAGCATAACCCTGTGCTCCGGCTGGGCACAGCCAGTGACGGGATGGGGGCAGATCCTGTGCATAAGCCAGCCGGTTATCCACAGTCGAGTTCAGGCCTGGTTTACGCACAGGGTTATGGGCAGGGCTGAGGGCGAGTTGTACACAGGGCTTATACGAGCGGAAAGCAGGTTGGAAGAGCAGCAGCAGAGAGTAAAAAGGCCGCCGATTTAGGTAACGCTGTGACGATTACTCCGTCATTCTCGGCGCAGGCGGGAATCCATCGACGCGCAATATCACCCTGAAACCCTGGATCCTTCGCCTTCGCGAAGGATGACGGCGTCCAAAAGAGGGATGTCTTCAGGAAGAGCAGCAAGCCTGATTCGGAGCTGCACGAAAGGAGATCGGCAGGTTTGCTTGCCTCACCGACTTGGCGTCAGGCGAGTTATTTGCCGATACAGAAGCTGGAAAAAATCCTGCCCAAGAGATCATCGGCGCTGAACTCACCGGTAATGCTCCCCAATGCCTGCTGCGCCATGCGCAGATCCTCGGCCAGCAGCTCGCCGGCGCCCATCAGGGTCAATTGCCGGTAGCCATGGTCCAGGTAGGCGGCCGCCTCTTCCAGCGCTTCCAGATGGCGCCGCCGGGCGCTGAACAGGCTCTCAGCGGTCTGTTGATAACCCATGCAGGCCTTGAGGTGGTCGCGCAGCAAGTCGATACCCTCGCCGCTGCGGGCGCTGAGGTGCAGGCTGACGCTACCGTCGGTGGCGGTCTGCTGGCCGACCGCGGCGCCGATCAGGTCGATCTTGTTATAGATCAGGGTGATCTTCGCCGGGTCCGGCTGTTGATCGAGAAACTCGGGCCACAAACGATCAGGGTTGTCGGCCTCCGGCTGGCTGGCATCGACCATCAACAGGATGCGATCGGCATCGGCAATCGCGGCCATGGCGCGTTCGACGCCGATCTTTTCCACCACGTCATCGGTATCGCGCAGGCCGGCGGTATCGATGATATGCAGCGGCATGCCGTCGATGTGGATATGTTCGCGCAGGATATCCCGGGTGGTGCCGGCGATATCGGTGACGATTGCGCTGTCCTTGCCGGCCAGGGCA
>DXBL01000226.1 GCA_019116555.1 Candidatus Pseudomonas excrementavium | reverse complement strand
GGAATGGCGAGGGTGAAGTGAGCGGTATTGGCCGGGGCGAACATCCCTTGTTCCTTTGTCTGACGAACAAAGTCGCCGTTATATCAGACCGGGACCGGGAAGGCCGCCCTTGGGAAGCAGGGTTGTGAGTGAGTTGGCAAAACCGCGGTGTCACGGCCGGAACAGAGCTGTCCCGGCCTCATCTGTCGAGTCGCTTTATCTGCGCCGGGGACGCAGGGTGAGTTGATCGGGCAGGGCGCTGATACCCAGCCAGTCGAACAGGTGGGCGCGATAGTTGCCCTGGGCAAATAGTTGCGCCTGATCGTCGTAATGGGGATCGAAGGGGTTGCCGGATTGGCCCAGGGGGTTGATGCCCAGGGCCGACTCGAGATTGCCCAGGTCGATCAGTCGACGGGTCGAGGGGCCGGCTTCGACGTCGTAACGATCGCCGCCGCGCTTGAAGGCCATGTTGTTCATGCTGCCATCGGTACCGGTGACCTCTACCCGTGCGCTGTTGAGTCGCCCGGCAAAGGGAATCTTGTCGGCCAGCGGGTGCTTGTGCTGCAGGCTGGCGACGGTGCTCCAGGTCCATTTCTCGGGTGCCATGCCCAGCTGTTTCGTCAGCCCTTCGACGGTGCGGATCCAGGCTTGTTCGATGGCGGACTGGCGACCATCCATGATCGGCTGCTGACGGTTGTCCCACCAGGGCGAGGCGGGTTTCCAGTACAGGCTGGCAAGGGTCTTGCGGGCCATGAAGGTGTCGCGGAAGTGCAGGTAGCGGTCGCCCAGTTCGTCGGCGAACAGCGCTTCCATCAGGTTGTCTTCCCAACGTTGGAACAGCACGGCGCCGACACTGTCCGGCGTGAAGCGGCCGTCCCAGGCGGTAAGTATCTGCCGGGCCTGTTCGGCTGTCGGGTGCAGATTCGGTTCCAGCAACTGGCTGTCGAATAAGGGCAGAGCGTCCTGCACCATGGCCACGGCGTGGGGCCGCTGGCTGTCCAGCTGCATGGCCTTGAACACGGAAAAGTCGAGACTGTCCCGGCTTTTCAGCAGTTCAGCCAGGCGTTCGGCCCGTTCCGCAGGAGCATAATAGCCGGGCAGGACCCGGCGTATGCTGCTCTCGGGGTAGGGATTGTTGGCGCTGTAGATGAAGCCGGACGCGGGGTTGATCAGTCGCGGGTTGGCGCTGAAGGGTTGATAGCCGAGGAAGTCGTCACGGCGGTTGCTGCCATCGAGCAGGCTGAAGCTGTTGTTGCTGTTGGGCCAGCGTTTCAGGCGGCCGGTCGCCCACATGGCGATATTGTCGTCGACATCGGCGTAGATGACATTCAGCCCCGGCGACCAGTGCAGTGCGGCTGCGGCCTCGAACTCGGCCATGCTGGTCGCGCGGGAATAACGATAGAAGGCCTCGGTGGAATCGCTGCCGGGAGTCAGGAAAGTCCAGAACAGACTCACCGGTTGCGGCGGCGTACTGCCGTCTTCCGGTGCGCTGGCCAGATGATCGTTGATGATGGGGCCGTGGCGCGAGCTGCGCAGGCGCACCAGGCGATCTTCCTGGCCGCGTACCTTGATGACTTCCTCATGCACGGTCAGGTTCTGCCAGCGATCACCGACCCGCACCTGGCCGGGGTTGTCCGGATTTACCCGTTCGCGGTAGAAGTCGATTTCATCGTTCATCAGCATGGTCAGGCCCCAGGCATGATGACGGGTCTGGCCGAGCAGCGGGAAAGGCAGGCCGGCGAGGAAGTGGCCGTAGACCTCATGTTGCGGCGTGCGGATGTGCGCTTCGTACCATACCGCTGGCACGGCAAAGCCGATATGCGGATCGTTGGCCAGCAGTGGACGACCGCTGGCGCTCAAGGCGCCCTTGACGACCCAGGCATTGCTGCCCTGGAACTGTCCGGCCGGCAGGTGCTGCTGCACCTGGGCGACCTGGTTGAGCAATGGTTGGAGCAGCTCGACGGTCAGCGGGTTGCCGGAGGGGCGCGGCGGCAACCCGTGGGGGACGCCCGGCACCAGGTCCTGCACGTGGCGCTCGCCGAGCGTGCCGCGTACGTGGTCCACCAGGGCGTCGGTGCGGAAGGCTTCGGCGAAGGAATAGGCCATGTAGCCCATGACATGGGCGATGTCCGCGGTGGAGAAATAGTCTGGCTGAGTCAGCAGCGCACGGTACTCCACGGGCGTGCGGCCCTGATCGATATATTGGTTGATGCCGTCCTGGTAAGCCTTGATCAGCTTCACATGGGGTTGATCGGCATTCTGTTCCAGCTGCGCTGCGTACTGGCGGGCGTGACGACTGATACCCAGGGTGCGGAAGAACTTGTCGGTGGCGTAGCTTTCCTGACCGAACAGCTCAGCCAGGCGGCCGCCACCGATACGCCGCAGGATGTCCATCTGGAACAGGCGGTCCTGGGCATGCAGGTAACCGAGGGCGCGGTAGGCATCCTCATCGTTCTGCGCATCAATGTGGGGCACCCCCCAGGCATCGAAGTAAACCGACACTTCCTGCTGCAGCCCTTTCAGGCGTAAGGTGCCGCTGCGCTGTGCTTCGGCGCTGTGCAATATCCAATGGCCAAGGGTCGTCAGGGCGACGGCGATGACGAGCAGGAC